>NZ_CP047345.1 GCF_011045815.1 Proteus vulgaris
ATGGACCACCAGCTAGAAAGTATCGACGGAACAATCATGAGCAAGAGAACCAAAGACAAAGACCTGGAGAAACTCGACGTAATCAAAGACTCACCGCAAATGAGCCTGTTTGAGATCATTGAATCTCCGGCCAAGAAAGACGACTACTCCAACACCATCGAGATCTACGATGCGCTGCCGAAGTACATTTGGGACCAAAAGCGTGAGCATGAAGATTTATCCAACGCTGTAGTGACACGACAATGCACCATCAGAGGCCAGCATTTCACGGTGAAGGTGAAGCCAGCCATCATCGAGAAGGATGACGGAAGAACCGTGCTGATCTACGCGGGACAGCGAGAGGAAATCCTTGAGGATGCTCTACGCAAGCTCGCAGTGAACGGGAAAGGCCATATCATCGAGGGCAAGGCTGGAGTCATGTTCACTCTGTACGAACTCCAGAAAGAGCTCTCGAAGATGGGTCACGGGTACAACCTGAACGAAATCAAGGAAGCAATCCAGGTTTGTCGTGGCGCAACACTCGAATGTATCAGTGATGACGGTGAAGCCTTCATCAGCTCCAGCTTCTTCCCGATGGTGGGACTGACCACCAGAGGTGAGTTTCGCAAGAAAGGCGGGAACGCCAGGTGCTATGTGCAGTTCAACCCGCTGGTAAACGAATCGATCATGAATCTGTCGTTTCGTCAGTACAACTACAAAATCGGAATGCAAATCCGCTCCCCTCTTGCACGGTACATCTACAAGCGAATGAGCCACTACTGGACTCAAGCATCACCAGATTCGCCGTACACGCCATCGCTTATCAGCTTCCTGACCCAGAGCCCTCGTGAATTGAGCCCACGGATGCCGGAGAACGTCAGAGCCATGAAGCTCGCTCTGGAGGCCCTCATCAAACAAGAGGTCATAAGCGACTACGACGCGAACCAGATCAAGGATGGCCGCAGAGTCATCGACGTGCGGTACGTCATAAGGCCTCATGAGAACTTCGTGAAGCAGGTGATGGCGTCCAACAAGCGTAAGCAGCAGACAGAGCTACGGGCCATCAAGCACGGCATGATCGACCACGACATCATTGATGAACCCCAACGTAAGGGGAGATAGCCACCAGAATCTCCCACCCCCCAGGGAAAAGAAAGATAGGCGCGTCAGCGCCTTTTTTTATGCCAGAAGAAAGCGCACAAGGTACGCCCACCAGGCAGGACCGGAAACGGAATGCCTCCGCATATGGGGGAGCTGCACGGATAGAGCGAACGTGACCCCAGATGCAGCGTGGGCTGGGGCTCTATATATGGGATCGCTGCACGGTAGTCGCAAGCTGAGTCTCAGTATCGTGCAAGCGTAAGCCACGACGAAGGATAAGTGCCATGCTGCTCCAGTGGTTCCCGTAGAGTGGTTCCCGTAAGGTATTGATAGTTAAAGGGTGAGGATGTGGGGGACCTGCACGTTATGAGATTTGATATGTGGGTACGTTGCACGAAAGCAGGTCCTGAACCTCTCGATATATGGGAACTCTGCACGATTGACGAAGCAGAACAAAGATTGACAGATCAGGACAAACCTAAAAAAGCAGTCAAAATGACTCTAATAGTCCATAAAGTGATCACGCGCACACAAAAAGAGACCAAAAGTTATCCACATTTCCTGTGCATAAACGGGGTTTTGGTATATGGGAACGCTGCACGATCATATGTGGGTACGCTGCACGGTGCAAAAAACGACCAAAATTGACATGTGGGTACGTTGCACGTTCAGAAAATTGTATATGGGGCGACTGCACGTATGACCTTAGACATGTGGGAATACTGCACGAACACCAGATCTGATATGTGGGAACGCTGCACGAAAGCTCTGTTTTGTAAGGATTTTGTGGAAAAAAGAGGGGTTCCGTGTGGATAACAGTGGATAAGATCCAAGGGTATGTGGGGACGTTGCACGGCAACCTATGGGAACGCTGCACGGCAACCTATGGGTTTGTTGCACGGAATAAATATGAAAACACCAGTAATATCAATGTGTTGAGTGGTGATTTAGAACGCCTAACCTGTCTTTAACCGTTTTTAATCCTTTATACAAAGATCTAAAGATCTTTATATTTATCCTTTTGATCACTGAACAAAAAATAATCAACACTGTTTTTTTAGAAAAAAGTCTCGTATGCAAGGCCGAACAGGACGAGTATCACCAACAAGATAAGCATCGACAGCACAAAGTAACCAGACTCGTACATCACAGCTTTGATCACAGAAACGACGCTGATCGATCTTCCAGAGATCCTCCCGATGATCCACTGAAACGCAACGAACGAACCAAGCCCACAGATCAGAACCACCGCTACGGAGACAAGTGCATGTTCCCTCAGGACAGACTCACTCAGGAAACCATACTGCATCCCCATCAATACAAGCCTGCCAATGCCAAAACCCAGGCCCAATGCAACAGCTCCACGAACCAGCACGACCTTCAACGACTGGAGCCATGTCAGCTCAAGATCCATCCCCTTACGGGAAGACCGACGCACCAGCACCGTAGATATGCCCAACCCCAAAAACACCAAAAAAACAAAATCCAACATTGCCACCTCTGCACAAATCAATCAGAACCACAGGCCTCTCGGCCAAATGCGCCACCAGGGAGAACCCACTTCTGCCCCTCCGGCACAAAAATCGGGAGCGTGTAATCTTCTCTGGATACCTGCTCCAATGCCTCAACATCACTAATCTGTATCGGCGCAACAGCAGAACCTAAATCTATTACGTCGATTTTTTTTCTTGATACCGTCACACCAAAGGTTTGTTCATACTGAGCAATTTTCCCAGCTCGTTCAGGCCAGTAGTGACGGATCGTGGACCAGATACGCTGTGAGTTGTAGATGCAGGTCATACACGACGACCGGCTCCAGCCAAGGCGATAAGGGACTGGGGCCAGGATGCGGTGACGCTCGATTACTTCCCATACCTCCTCCTCAGTCCAATGAAGAACGGGCCTCCAGGCATCAACTAACCGTGCAGTCTTCCCATATCTTCTGTCACAGGCATGAGCCTCAAGCTGGTTGTACTTGGATCTGTTTGCACTTTCCTCCCGGCGCTCACCAGTGATGAAAAGGATCTTCTTCCCCTTGAAGCGCTCCTGGTTATTAAGAGCTCTGCGGCCAACATCGATCTTCAAGGCTGATGAGCACCACCTTGTTTGGAGTGATGGCGATTGCTGAGGGAAACGAAGGCGCGTACCAGGCTTAGAGCGCTTATGGTCTCTAGGCAGCACCAGAAGCCCCTCAGGCGTCTCTACACGATGGGGGTGGCTATAGGCATTGTCTTTGAGCATTTTGCCCTCAAAGCCGCCCTCAAGCCACGAGAAGTACATTGGGATACCCAGTTCTTCCCCGAGCTGACGACAGTAATCACGCATGAAGGCCCAATCCATCAACGAACTGCCTTCCTGACCATCAACATCATGGTGCCAGAACTCCACCTTTGACTTATCAACACCCATGTCCACCAGCCGCAAGTACGCAGCAATCGAGTCTTTGCCTCCAGACAGGCAAACAATGATGTGATCGTACAAACTCAGGTCCACATCCGGAGCGGAGAAGTACGTTGTTCTATCGTCACAACGCTGACTGGAAGATATGCCGGTAAGAACCGACTCCAGTGATGGCAACACCACCTGGTCATCGAACAAATCTCCTTGGTTTTCTCGTCTCAACATAAGTCGCTCTTTTTTCTTTACTGGGTTGTTTTTATGATTTACAGTATTATAAAATGATACTGTGAAAAGTAAAGTTTTCAGAACGACTAATCACTCAGGAGAACTTGATAAGCACCAGAAAGCAATCTAAAGGTGGTTTTTCGGTGAGGTTAGTTCAGGGGCAACCTGCCGCTGCTGATTGGAAATCATCAAGAAGTGGCTTTTTGGTGGGGTTACGGTTTGAAGGGGTGAGTATGTGGGAACGTTGCACGGTTAAAGGGGGCCGCACATGAAAACGATAAAGCGGTTCATCGTATGGGTGAATTACGGTCTTGAGGGTTGGAGCATTTTCGGATCGAGCGATGACTGGGATGAAGCGGTATCCATCCGTTCGGAAGCGATAGACGAATGCAATATTGACGAGGAAGACATCATCTTGGCAGAAAACAAAAACGAGCTGGTGGTAAAACCTGCGGCCAAGCAAATGACGGAGTGGCACCGGGAACTGGAAGCCGTCCTTATGACCTTGGATGACTGCCAGATGGAATGTGACGGTATGACATGGGCAGTAAGCCACCTACTCAATGAAGCGGGTGTACCTCATGACTGCATGTATGGCTTTGTGCGAAACGAACAGACCAAGGACATCGTGACACCGCATTTCTGGGTTGTCCTGGATGATGGGTGGCTGGTGGATCTGAGGCTACGCATGTGGCTGGGCGATCACGACAACATTCCTCACGGGGTATTCCATCCCGATAACGAGCCAGGACTTTTCTACAAGGGAGACCCGGTTCAAAACCATAAAGGGATGAGACTGGGCAAAGCCGTCCTGGACATCATGACCGACGGAAAACTTTCACATGTGAAAGTTCCTGAACGACAAGACGGAGAGTAATAGCGTGGAATTTGATTACGACAAGTCAGTATCAAACGCACATCTTGAGGCCGCAGGCTGGGGTATGGATGCCTTTAACCACTCCAACCCATTTGAGAGTCATGTCATCTATGTGCGTGACTACCGCAACGATCACATCCGCCTGTTCACCATCAAGCAGGCTGACTTCGACACGATAAAGCTGCCGCTTCACCTTACCTCCGACATGCTGGCTTCGGTGATCGCTGAGTTCGTATCGAAGGCAGCAAAAGGGAAGTTGAATACGAAGGAGTCCGACACGCTGGCTCCTGCCTTGGTTGGCTATGCCAAATCAACAGAAACCTACCGGAGCTGGCGGAGAGTTTCTGGAGCAACAGAGCGATTGCATATGGTCATCAATATCTATGCGGGTTCTGAATTGCTGAGACCTTTCATCGCTCGGGCTCCTGAGACCGTCCTGACGACCCAAGAGCTACTGGTCTTCTCATCACAGGTTAAGAGCATGGATGTATCCAATCATCCAGAGTGGTTTAGGGGCCGGAGGTAGTCATGAAGCCAGTTCTCTGGATATTCGTCCTGATCATCGCCCCTTTCGTCATTGCGAAAGTGGACCAATGGCGCAAACGCGGCATTGGAGACACCTGGGCGTGGTGGAAATCAGAGAACATGCCTTATGAGCTGCGCTCGGCCACTCTGTTTTTGTCCGAACAGGACATATCAACCACACAGCCGGTGCCCATGCACGGCAGGGTTGATCAGGTGTACCAAACCAAGAATGGGGTTCTCATTCCCTTGGACACCAAGCTGCGCCAGGTAAACCACATCTATGAGTCGGACATTATCCAGCTCTCGGTTTACCGGGTAATTCTGTCACACAAGTACAAGGCACCCGTTGCCAAGTACGGCTATGTCCGAACCGTTGTTGAGACAGCGGACGGGGATAGAGTCCGTTACATCAAGACAAACCTTCTCAGCGAAAAAGAAGTGGTCAAGCTGTGGCACCGCTATCAATCCATCCGTTCTGGTCAGGTAAAAACCTCCTGTTCCTGTGGCGGAAAGTTTCACATGTGAAAGTTCTGGATTGAATCAGGGTTGCCCGAATTGGGCAGCTAGGCGGGGTTGCATTTTTGAAAAGTCCTGTACGCTGGTTGGTATAGGAGGTGAATAGTGGCCCAGCTTAAACATAACCGCTTCGTCATGTTGGGGTCCTTGGTAGCGACGGTCGTAGCTGCCGCCAATGGCTTGAGTTTTCTCACCCTTATGGCTGGTGGAATGACCCTTCTCCAGTTCATGGCTTGGAAGCAACAAGATGCTGTCCGGAGCCGGTTTAAAGCTGCGAAGGATGCGTTTGAAGCGTTGAACGTCATTGCGTTCGACAAGCACTGGGTAGGTTCAACCGCGACGGTCGCCAAAGTGTCGAACATGATCACTCCGCCCGAACGACTGGATAAGCCCTGGGCGGTGCAAGTTCTGGCCGTGACCAAAGGTGGGACGTGGTTCGCGGTGGATCTGCAAGTGACCGGCACTGACAAGGTTCAGATGCTTAGCCTCCACCAGCTTAGTGAAAAGGCGGCAAAGACCATGCTGGCCTTCGACCTCGAAGTGTATGAGAAATTTTTCGGAAAACCTGATGTTGCATGAGGACAATGTGATGGAAAAAGTCAAAAGCGTAGATGCCGTGGAGTTCACGGCAGCAGATAAGAAGGCGATGACCCATGCGGCATACGCCCAGTGTTTCTTCATTCTGGCCCAAGTGATGGCATTCCCTTCCCTGGGGGTGGCTGGCGCTATGGTTGCTGCTCTGTGCGGCATGATGCCGTGGTTGACCAAGTTCGCCAAAGAGGCTCCATCGAAAGCCTTTGGCATGGTGATGGCTTCACTCTGCCTTGCTCCTGTGTACGGGAAACTCTGTGAGCTGGTGGTCCACGCGATTCAGGGAGCTTGAGCTTATGGGGGTAGTACGAGTTCCCTACCTCTTGGCTGAGCTGAAAGAACGCGGATGTGCTGATGAATCTGCTCTGGCGCAGGTTATGCAGCCTGGATGCCGAATTGGAGAGGAAGACCTGCGGAAGTTGGCCGCAAATTTAGGGCTTGAAGTGTCCGAGCTGGCACCAGCGCCAGAGAACGCGGCCAACACCCGGTTCAAAGCAAAGCTGAGAGGAGGTTTGGCCTCCTTTCTTTTTGAGTACGACGGCTGTTTCCGACATGCAGAAGGCTCCAGCCATGCAGAAATGTTGGGTATCGAGCAAGAAGACGACATAGGTCTTCCGAGTCGAGCTGCTGACGCCATGCTCCTGGAGAAGACGCTTTACCAGGTAATCGCTCGGGCTAAGTACATGCTCGGCAAAATCGACAGCAAGTTTGTCAGGTCAGAACAAGCAATCGAGTTCCGTGAGCAACTTGCTCCTGGGATCTTCAAACCAGGTTACAGAGGTTTCCGATTCAAGGAGGCTGCCGCTGGTGATTTGCCTACTGTCATGATTGACGGTCGGAAGTTCAACTGCGTTGCCAGCATAGCCAGAGCACATGGACTTGATCCGGTAACGGTGCGTAGGCGCATTGCGGACACCGGGAAGGCCGCAGACAAACTCTCCAATGATGAGTGGAAGCTCATCCTCGCCAAGAAAAAAGGTAAAGGGAAACCCTTCACCTATCTGGACAGGACCTACAGCAACATTGCTCAGTTCTGTCGTGAGCATCAGCTCAACACCAACCTTGTTTACCAGAAAGTCAAAGACCGGGCTGATAGCGCTGATGAAGAGTTCTGGGGACTGATAATCGAAACATGCAAAAGGAAAAACTAATGGCAGAAAACAAAGAGATCCCCTGGGAGAAAGAACTCATTGAGAAGTACATGTTCACCCTGCATAAAGAGCAGGTGAAAGACCGGCGCTGGCGGACCATGTTGCGTGTGCTTCGCGCATCTGGTTTCGTGCTTCTCATGATCGGCTTCATCATTTTGGCATCTAATCCGGGTGGGATGCCGTGGCAAAGCGCCAAGGCAGGAGCCCCTCACACCGCGTATATCAACATCCGTGGTGAAATTGCTGCTGGCACTCTGGCCGATGCTGATCACCTTATCCCGTCCATCCAAGCTGCATTCGACAACCCGAACTCACAAGCTATCGTGCTTCGCATAAACAGCCCTGGCGGTAGCCCGGTTCAAGCAGGACGGATTTATGACGAAGTGAAGGCGCAGCGAGCCCTTCATCCGGAGAAAAAGGTCTACGCCATCATTGATGACATCGGTGCCTCTGGCGGTTACTACATCGCCTCTGCTGCGGATGAAATCTATGCTGACCGCGCCAGCCTTGTCGGTTCTATCGGCGTCATCAGCTCGGGGTTTGGATTCACCGGCTTGATGGACAAGCTCGGCATCGAGCGCCGGGCTATCACTTCCGGAGAGCACAAAGCGCTTCTCGACCCATTCTCCCCTCTTACCTCTGACATGAAGAAATTCTGGGAGGGCGTTCTATCGAAAACCCACCAGCAGTTCATCGAACGAGTGAAGGCTGGGCGGGGTGATCGACTGAAAGACGACCCAGAGGTGTTTTCTGGATTGCTCTGGAACGGGGAGCAGGCCAAAGACATTGGGCTGATTGATGGCCTGGGTAGTTTGAACTCCGTGGCGCGAGACGTCATCCACCAGAGCAACTTGGTGGACTACACACCAACCGAAGACATCATCCGGCGACTGACCCAACGAGCGAAGCTCGAAGCCAGTTCCTTCGTGCAAGAACTCAGCGCTGTGAAAGTTTACTGATAGGAGCAGTTTGATATGACAGAACAAAGTACCAAATCACTACGTCTCGGGGTTGTTGCCGCCATTCTTTTGGGGCTCGTAGGAACCGGGTTCGGGATCTACCAGTTCGTGAAAGAGAAGGATCTGGCGCAAGAGATCGCCAACGTGAAGTCTACGGTCAACCAGGTGAAGGATGCCGAAGGCGTCACCTTCAAAAGCAAGGCAGAGTTTGAAGCTGCTGTGGCCGAAAGCATCAACAAGTTTGTCGCGCAGAAACAACAAGCCGACATCGATCAGAAGTATGCCCAGTTCGAGGCAGCACCTGAGAAGGTCGAAGAAGGCAAACACATCTACGGGGACCTTGGTGCTCGGTTCACGCTGGTGGAGTTCTCCGATATGGAGTGCCCATTCTGCAAGCGATTCCACGACACACCCAAACAAATTGTGGATGCCAGCAAAGGCAATGTGAATTGGCAGTGGAAGCACATGCCTCTCGATTTCCATAACCCGGCAGCTCACAAGGAAGCTCTGGCCGCTGAATGTATTGCTGAGCAGAAGGGCAACCGTGGCTTCTGGGTCTTCGTTAACGACATTTTCCACCATACCCAGGGGAATGGTGGCGGTGTTGCTGACCTGGCCTCTGTTGTCACTGGTGTTGGTGCTGATCTGGATGCGTTCCGGGAGTGCCTCGGCTCAGGAAAGTACGAAGACAAGGTTGAAGCTGACATCCAGAAAGCCAAGAGCTATGGCGTCAACGGGACACCAGCCACTTTTGTAGTGGACAACCATACCGGCAAGAGCCAGCTTCTCGGCGGCGCTCAACCGGCGCAAGCCATCATGGCCGTGATGCGAAAAATGATGATTGAGTCGCAACAAGACGACTCCGCGAACCAATAAAAACTTTCACATGTGAAAGTGGAGTGAGAACTGATGATCAAGATTACAACTAAATTGGGATGCCTTCTGGCGGGGCTGCTTGTCCTGTCGGCTTGCTCAAGCGTCCCTCAGCCAAACAACGAATACGCGAAGGCCTTGGATGATACCAAACAGGTATGCGCTGCCTGTGCCCTGGTTGGTAATGACCTGCTGGTTGCCCTCAACAAGTCATGCGACACCCCAATGACCCCCGAGACTCTTACAAGCGTCATGAACAGTAACCCGATGTTTGCCGCCATGATGGCAATTAACTCCATAGGTGGAACCGACTTCTATCAGGTTTACCGTGATGCGGCCATAGACACCCTGCGGTGCAATGAAATGGACAGTTGGCCTGATCGGACCAAGGTGCGTTTCCAGCAGCCCGACATGCAAAAGGCGCTGGCCTTGAGGGTTTCTGCCAGACAGCAGAAGGCAAATTAACTTTCACATGTGAAAGTCAGGCTCTCCGGGGCCTGATTTCACTATGAGGTGAATCTATGGAGTTACAAGAAGCAAAAGAGGCTCTCGATAGCCTTCATCCACACAAGGCCTCAGCGCCTTTGAGGCTTGTCATCCACCAGCCAGGTGGGATTGGTGGAACCCCTACAGTGGGGGTGAAAGCTATTCACGCAGGCTTTGACTGGGACAGCAACACCATCCTGATCTATCCGGAAGAGCAGCTCACCCGGTTGACGCCGGATGAGGTCGCCGCCATCACGAAGTCAGTATCGAAAGGACAGTCCTGGCATTCATATCAGCAGTTCAAGAAGTATCGGGAGCAGTTGGCCGAAGCCACGGAAGAAATTAATAGGCTCAGGGCTGAGCTGGGCAGGTATCAGAATAACGGGAGGGGGTAATGCTAAAACGCGGAATTATCAATCTCGCTGCTAGTTACATCATTGTTGATGCCCTACTCCGGAATGCAGCAATTTGGATCTTTGGCTTGTCCTTCTCCGTTGGTGGCACTTACGTCACTGGCGAGGCCAGTACATGGGTCGTTTACCTAGCCACTTCTGGTGCCATGACACTCTGTTCTGTCGTAACAGCCTACCTGCTCGTGACCTATCACCGCTGGGGGCTGATGACGGCCAGGGTCTGGTTGCTATTGAGTGCCTGCCTAAACGGCTATGCCGTCTATTTGAGTAGCCACAACATCCAGTTGGTGGTGGCACTGCTTTCCAGCCTGTTTATTGCTTTGTGGATGCTCAAGACCCTTGAGCAACCAGCAGTGAAGGGGACGTACAAGGTAATCGCTGATCTTCACCGTCAGCTATGGGGAATGTTGAAGGGGCAAACACAATGACGACGAATACTCAAAACGCGAACGCCAACCAGGTTCGGTCTTTACGCGACATGCTTGTCCCCGCCCTGTTGTTCTATGTGGTGATGACGGCCATGTTTGTGGGTCTTGACGCATTCATGGATAAACCCACCAGCATGAACCTGCCATTTATGCCGTTCCTTGTCTCGATGGTGAGTTTTACCAGTGACGCACGTCGAGCGTGGGACTGGCGAAACGGGACCAAGGTTGTAGCTGTATTGACTGCGGTAGCCATGCTGTTGGCATTCATCTATCAGCTCGCGGTCGGAGAGATGAATCTCTTAGGGGTTGGTATATACCCGGCCACAGCCATCCTTCTGTTGGCAATCTCCTGGGTGATTCGCGCTATCGGAAAGACAGCACCTTTCCAGTTCCTGGGGAGACACCTGGCGCGGTTTGGTGCATCGAAGTGGGTCCAGCGTACCGCCGCAGTCATTGTGCTCGCGGGAGGCCTTGCCATCACTATCTATGCCTACTGGCTTAACCACGGGAGCTGATGATGATCATTGCAACGAAGAACGGCTTTCTGGTGGCCGCAGAACTAATCAGGGAAGAGGCCGGGTACTGGCTACTACAGCCTCGTGACCAAAAGACGCCGGTCAGGGTGAATAAGCAGGATAACAATAAACGCGCTTTCACGCATATGGGAGACGCCCTTCGCTGGGCCGGTGATCCTGAGCTTGCAAAGCAATTCGATGCCGAGGGGGAAGAACATGCAAATTCGTGACTACATGACAAAGTTGTTTGACGCATTTGGTGATGTGGAGGAAGTCACCCGAGAAATGCTTCTGGAGCAGGCGGAGCTCATTCATACGATCAGCGATAAGTGTCAGAGCACAGGCCTGTTTCTGGATAGTCAGGTTCGTTTCAACCAGTTCGTTCAAGAGATTGAGGCTGACGACAAGGTAGAGGATCGGTTGCTTCATGCTTGGTGCTGGGTAATGGACCGAATAGTGAAGGCTCCAACATCCTTTCACATGGATGGGGCTGTGATTTTGACAATGCCTCTGGTCGCCAGATACCTGCCACCGGTTGAACAGGAGCCGGAAACCATCGTGGTGAATCTCGATGAGGACTACAAGGCTCCTGTAGGCAACCAAACGCTCTGCGAGCTCGTTATGGAACGGAGGCATTGGCCGCAAGGTGCAACCTGTGCGACCCAAGAAGCGGACGGGGGAGTCCTCTACTGGGACGCCCCGGTTGATGTGGTAGAGGAAGGCAGAAAGGTCGCCGGTAAGCACGGCATGATGGCCGAGATCGGATTGAAACATCAGGTTGATGCCTGGTATGCAGATATGGACGAAACACGGCTCGCAACCGATTGGAACACCGCCGTCATTACGCCTCACTGCTTGCTGCTTTCCTATCTGGATGTGCTTCAAAAGAACAAAGTTCCCTTTGATGAAGGTGTGCAGCTCGCTGCCGAATGGGTGAAGCAACTTGGCGGGGAATTTCGTGAAGACACTGAGGAAGCGCCGGAAGCTGAGGCTTCAGTGCTTTCCCTGGGGAGAGCCACGGCTCATTGCTTTAAACCCTATCCGGACACAAAAAATTTCTATTACGAGGCCTAAGCCTCACCCAAACAGGAGGATCAACATGCGATACCAGGTATTTAAAACGAAGGAAGGGGGCCAGCCGGTGTTTACGGCACCGTGGTACTGGTTGGCCTCTGCCATTGCTCACTGGTCATCTCTTAACTGGGATGCCTGTCGAATCGTAGACAGCAAGGTGGATGAAACAAGGCTCTGTTGGGCCAAGGCTCTACCGGCTGGGAAAAAAAAGTAATTTGGATGGAGTGATTATGAGGTTAGGTTTTGTGAAAAATACGGGGGTTTCAGCGTTCCTGGTAGCCATGCTGGTGGTGGCCCCTCAGGTATGGGCAGAAACCTTTACTGCGAAGGTTGTGGGGGTGTCTGACGGTGATACGGTCAAGGTCCTGACTGAACAAAGCTGTGACTCCGGGAAAGATTGCCGGAGCGGCAAAATCCAGTACCGGGTAAGGCTGGCGGAAATCGACACCCCAGAGAAGAAACAACCCTACGGCTCAAAGGCGAAACAGGCGTTGTCCGATCTGGTGTTTGGTCGAATGATTAAAGTCGAGCAAATCGACAAAGACCGTTATGGCCGTCTGGTCGCCAACCTTTATGTCGATGGCAAATGGGTCAATGCCGAAATGGTCCGTTCTGGGAGTGCGTGGGTGTACCGGCAGTACGCCAAAACACCGGAGCTGTTCAAGCTGGAGGCCGAAGCCAAAGCCGATAAGCGAGGTCTCTGGGCATTACCGGAATCGGAGAGAACTCCCCCTTGGGAGTGGCGAAGAAAGCACTAACCACACCCCAGAGTATGCAGGTGTAAACAGTAACCAAGAAAACAAACAGGAATAACGATGAACAAAAGTGAACTGATTATGAAAGTGGCCGAAGACGCTGACATTAGCAAAGCAAAGGCCGAAGCTGCGGTAAATGCGCTGATCAACTCAGTGACAGAGGAGCTTAAAGCGGGTGGGACAGTAGCGCTCACTGGGTTTGGTACTTTCCACGTTAAGGAACGCGCAGCGCGAACCGGGCGGAATCCCCAGACTGGAGAGAACATCCAGATCGCGGCGGCCAACATTCCTGGGTTCAAAGCTGGTAAGGGGTTGAAAGACTCCGTGAACTAGATCTTAATCATGTGACACATGAATAAGGTTTACATAAGGCTCCTTCGTGGGAGCCTTATTCATATCAGACATGAATAAGGGGAAGGGATGAGATTGTCGTCAACTCAAAAAGACGTTTTGTTCATTCTATACGCAATTGAGGCCGGTGGAAAAGCCGAGCCTGTACCAGGTGTAAAAATACTGGAGATGATCAATTCAGCTCGCCAGAGCGGTATTCATGGAACGAACTTCCGAACGTCATGCCACACGCTGGTGGAGAACGGCCTGTTGAACAAGTACCGGAATGCTTCTCTAAAGCTGGCCTTTAGGCTGACCGACGATGGCAGGGAACGTGCAGGAGAGATATACCGAAAACGGCTGGAAGAAGAGCAAGAGAAGTAATACGCCCCATAACGGGGCGTATCGAGTTAAACGGCAAAGCCGTAGTGGGTGCCGTCCGGAAGTTCAACATCGAGGCGTAGCTTGCCACCGGAGGCCTCAACGTACCGCTTAATGGACGACAGCTTGAGATCTCGTCCAGGTTTTTCCATCTCGGAGACTGTCGGCTGTCTCACACCCAGAGATGCAGCAATTTCCCCCTGGGTAAGGTTCATGCGATCACGAAGCTCTGCCAAGTGGATGTTCAGTAACATCTCAGTGGCCGCTTTCTGTGCTTTGGCAACAACCTCAGGCTTTTCTGTTGCCAGCATTTGGTCAAGAGTTCTTGCCATAACGTCACTCCTTCTTCAATTTATCCAAGTGCGCCGCAAACTCACGGTCTGCAATTGGGATCATTACTTCATAAAACCTTTTCTCGTCCCCGGTCTTGTTACCGGCGCAGAGAAGAATCCCCTTACGCTTTGGATCGAACGCAAAGAACGCTCTGATAGGATCTCCTTTGCTTTGGACCCGAAGCTCTTTCATGTTGCTGTAGGATGAACCGTTAACAGTATCCGCGTATGGCCTCGACAGCATGGGGCCTCTATCTCGCAGCACCATCATCGAAGCCAGCACGTTTGCTCTATCGGTATCATCCAGAGCATCGAACCACTCATCAAAGGTGTCGGTTGTCTCGATGACCCACATGATTTCTCCTTACTTAATATAGGTGCAATCCTATATAGATTCAAACCTATAATCAAGAAAAATCGGCGGCGATGGGGGCCGAAATGTCAGTAAGTAGTCATGTGACTAAAATAGGGGGTAGAATAAGCCTCGATATAGTCATGTGACTAAAAGGTGTCCTGAATGAACAACCTACCCCTACTGCTCGATGCAAGAGAAGCCATTGACTACTACCACCAGCATCCAGGCATGACTGATGCAGAAAAGGCCTATGTGGTCGCGTTCCTAAGCGGAGAGGGGCGTTCAAACAGTCAGATCAGAGAGGATCTGGGTATTGAGAAGGTCTATACGGTTACACACCTGAAACGCGCCGGTACGCTATCGGAGGAAGAGCTAACACTCTGGCTCAGAAATCCACGCAAGATCACCCTGGGGCATGTGAGGGCCGTGGCTAAGTTACCTTTCAGCAAGAGAGAAAAGCTCCTGAGGGATCTCCTGCATACCAGGACACCGGTTCATAAATTTGAGGCGATAGCGAAGGGCAAAGAAGTGGACAGGGATGCAGACATTAAGCGCCTGGAGACCCTGATGAGCGATGCTACGGGTAGGCCTATCAAAGTTCGCTATAACCCCGCGAAGCGCTCCGGGGAACTGACGCTGGGATTCTTCACGCTCGATGACCTGGATGACGTGTGCAAGGCTTTGGGGTTTGATCCAAGCGAGCAGATGTAAACCAGAAAACTTTCACATGTGAAAGTCTTGCAAGGTGTCTTTTTATTGTTTACAGTATCATAAAATGAATCTGTAAAGGTGCGCGATGAATGTGCTTCCAACGAAAAGCTGGCCTTGGGCGTTATAACTCAACCAGACCTGAGTGGCTGGCGGCGTACCGAAACGCAAGATGTATGAGAAGCTCAGGTAAAGAACCTGATGCTTCTCTTTCCGGGATAGCTTGGAAGGCGCAACTCATTGTTGCCCATGAAAGAGGCAGAATTGACAGCCTGGCTGTCCCTTTGGATGCCAGATTGATAGCAAAGAACCTCATCGACGAGATCCTTGCTGAGGAGAACTGATGGACGAAAAAATTACCTACGAAGAAATGCTTGAACAACTCGACCAGAAAGGCATCCGCGTCACCAACGGGGCGAGACGGCTTTATGTCGCGTTGAACAACGGAGTCAAAGCTGAGGTGCTGGGTAACTGCGGTCCCGCCACAATCAGCTTGGTTGACGGGATGATTGTTGTGGAAGAGCAGACTCTCCACTAAGGGCAGCAGCATGGGCAAAAAAGTACACATCATTTGTGGAAAGTGCGGCAGTGACGAGATGAACTTTGTCATCAATGAACACTGTCCAGACGATCCCCAGAATGTTGCCAGTATGTCCTGCTCAAATTGTTGCGAACTGACAGGCATAGCCGAGTGGTCGGAATTTAATGGACGTGAGCTGAAAGGTGAAGCCGTCGCCCTATCAACACCGGCAAACGTGAATGCTCTTCTAGGATTGCTTCGCCAGGCGATGGACAGCGTTGAGTATCGCCTCTATGGCGGGGACATGTCATTGAGCGGTAATGATGCTGCCGAACTCATAGACCTCCAGGAGCGAGCTGAGAAGGTCTTGTCTGTTCTTCGGAGTGATCAGCATGAGTGATTTATACGAACCGCTTGAGTTTGTGTTCTGCGGCTTTAGGAAAGGGGACGCTGGGCTATTTATCTCGGTAGCCACTTTGCGCGATGGTGTTTTAGGCCGTGAGATGTATTTCTCAAAGGGAAAAAGCAAAAGGCGCTGGGTTGTCGGTGGCATTTACTCAGGGGCCTCGTTTTCGGACAACGGAGCAAAAGGTCTGGATGATGCTCATTACGTTAAAGCATGGGAAGTGCAAGGCGACAAGATAGAGTGGCAAGCAAAAAGCGAGCAAGCCGAAGCCTTGGCGCGAAGCGAGAAACTTGAAGCCGACGATAGGAAGCGCAATGAACTCGAAGAGCTGATGCTACCCATCAGGAAGCAATATGGGGCATTAACAAAGCGACGTGATAGGGCAGGGGCCGCAGCTCTTGAAGAAGCTGTCCTGAGAGCGCTGAGAGCGCCCATCAGGAAGGCTGAGGAGAAATAACCGTGGAGCCAGTCTTAGCTAAAGCATTCGCCGGTTTTAAAGTCGTAGCTGTAAGTGCCCATCAGATTGGCTTTTCGGCTTTTCTTGCCATTGGTGTTTGCTGGCGCTTTAGGGGTCGCAAGTACGCCATAGAACAGGATACCAACAAGTGCCGCTTGCCACGCGAAAACAGCAACCAGAATCCAAAAAGCAGCAGCCAGAACCGGCAGTTTGTGCAGAAGGTTGAGCACCGACTTGGCCCAAATCACTGCCGGGATAGCCAGCACTGCGTAACCCCAGTTGGTGGCCTCAAGCATAGCCAGGCCAAGAATAACAACAGCCATCAGCGCGATATTCAGTACATGTTTCATGGTCATCTCTCCTTTTCAACTTACACTTTTATCCTATCACAGCATTAAAAAATGCAACTGTGAAAGGGCATTTTTCATTCAAAAAGAGGTGACACTTTGAGTGCAATTATCAGCAAGTGCGGCATGTACAGATACCGTCTGGAAAGGGATGTGCAACCCGAAGGCCTTGTGTTCGGTTATTTTGGTGTAAACGGCTCTACGGCCACGGCCACCGAGGACGATCACACGGTCAGAAAGTGGATAGGGTTTACCAAGGTCAACGGAGGGAGGCGATTCATAGTCGGTAATGCTTTTGCTTTTCGGGCGACCGACGTTCGAGAGCTGGCTACGGCGGTTGATCCTGTCGGGCCTGAAAATGAAATCCACTTGGAAAGGATTATTCGGGATGCTGATGTCTTGGTGCCCTGCTGGGGGAGCCGAACTAAGCTGCCTAAGTCTTTGCATGTTCATTTGGACAGGCTTTTAGAGCAGCTCGTTGCATCTGGGAAGCCGGTATTGGCATTTGGCGTGACTGGTTCGGGGGACCCGAAGCACCCACTAATGCTTGGATATTCGACAAAACTTGTGCCCTGGGGAGGAAAATAATTATGTCGATGCTTGAAGCACGTTACTTCGTGGCAAAGATAAGCGATGCACAGGCCGTGCTCTGCGATGAGGAGCTGGCGACACTGGAAAGGCTGATCCGGAAGGTTGATGATGGCCGCAGAGCAAATGGCAAGAGCTCGCTTACTTGCGTTGTTGTCGAAGAAGATTGGCCGAACTGGCAGCAAACGGTTGACTCTGTACTTTCACTTGCTGACGGGAAAGACAACGATTGGACCAATGCCACACCAGAACAAATCAAGGCCTTTTGGGTCGATGACTCAGTTTGGAAAACTCTGGATGGCCGGGATAAATGGATTGAAGATCTCGACCTGCTGGTGGACGGTTCCCCGGTGGCTTCTGAGTGGGAACCTTTTGGCTTGGAATCAGGGCAGTCTGTCGTCATACGAGGCGGATGGATAGAAGGGAATGCCTTGAGTGATGATGGCGTACCGCTAGTGCAGGCATTCGTCGCTTGGAAACAGGGCCAAGACAACCACTAAAGGAAAATTACTTCGGAAGGGCGGCTATGGCCGCTTTCTTTTTAATATTTACAGCATCACATAATGATACTATGATGTTGTTAATTTACTTGGGGAGGCGCTTATGCTCACTGCTAAATGTATAGGGTGCGGATGCACCGATGATCACGCTTGTGTTGAAAACGGTCAACCGTGTCACTGGCTTCGCGTGAATAGAGTGGAAGGTATCGGGGTCTGCTCTTCGTGCCCGGATGCTCTCAATCAATTCGCATCGACCAGCCAGGAACAAGCAACTGGACAGGATGACTACCGGAACAGTCCAGAATGGAAGGATTTTTCATCACGCATTGGTAATGCACTATGCGGGGGCCGGAGCAAAGCAAAGTAAGGTAAAAACGGCTATGCCGTTTTTTATTTGTCTATTACGGCATCACATTATAAGCCTGTAAATGCTGAATCTGTAATTGCCCAAAATGGGCGTGAGCAGGGGCGGGGTGTGAGGTCGTTCTAAGGCAAAATACTTTGTACTGGCAGAACAAAGAAAGAATGAACTTTCACATGTGAAAGTTTTTGGGGTACGGGATGGAACAAGCAATTCAAAGTTACTTGGCTGACGACCGGCAATATCAAGACAGGATTACCGCAGCTCTCAGCCAGGTTGAAGAGAAAGGTGCAGAGTACGAAGCTCTTTGCCAACAGCGTGCTCAGTTGGGGATCTGGCAAAAAATTATAACGTTCTGGCAGTTTCGTCGAGACATCGCCGTTATACGTTCAGCACTAAAAGGCCATAACAGCGATTTGCGGTATTTGCGCCGTGGGAGAGACCAGCTCAAAGAGGGATTGGTTTCTCGGGCCGTGAAGCAAGCGATTGACGGTAGCCAGATTCTGGAACGAATCACCCAAGCTCAAGATAGGCTTGACGCCGCATCTCGACTCCACGAGAGCAACAAGCGACTGGTGGACATGGGGCAAAAAGCCTTACGTGAAATCAGTGAGGCCTCTTCCAGTGTTTCATCAGCACAAACAATGGAGGTTCTCGACCTTGTGACTGACAACAAGGGCATTTCCGTCATGTCGTCGATGTCAAACTCCTCGGCCAGCAGTGAAATAGACGATGCGAAGAGAGCTGTGAAAGCCTTCGCAAATGCGCTGGGGGATCATCGTGACATTGTGGGCTCACTGCACCACTCAATGGCAACTGAGTTTATCGATCTGGGTATGGACTTTGCCGGTTTGAATGATGGTTTCGACTTTGGGAGCGTCTTCTCGCTGTTCAGCTTGTCGTCTGCCAGTTCCTCTCTGGACAAAGTAGAGTCTCGCGTTGAATCTCTGATGCCAGATCTAAGACGAGCCGCCTCCAATTCGGCAGCAGAGTATGCCCGTGTTAACGAAGAGTTCTTTGGCCTGAAACAACAGGCCTGTTGCCAAGTGCATGAGTTGCTGGTGACAAATGGTATAGACGTGTCAGTCAAGCGCGTTGAGTCCGCCGTGAACAGCTACAGAGTTGGAAGGTGATATTTACAGCATCATAAAATGAACTTATGATGTGAGGTGATCAACAAGTCGAAATTTATTTAAAGGATAAGCGATGAGCGATATTACACAGCAAATGGACAAACTTGAGATTCCAATCAAGTTGTCCTTTCCAGTCATCAACGTTAGCACTTTTGAGCTGGGCCGCGCAGAGAGCGTTTTCTCTGACATTGCAAAGAAAGTCGGCAAGCACTTTATTGTAATGCCATTCAAGAAGCTGCCTGATCCAGGCACGATGAAGGCAATGGTGGACGAGTCCAAGAAGTCCTCCAAAAACGGAGTTGTCGTGTTCGACACTTTCTTTTTCGACCGCCAACGTGCAAACCCGGAAACACTCCCAGCCCTCAAGTCATCACTGACCTATCTGGAGAATGAGGGGATCAACTACATCATCGCTGGCAAAGACGTCTTCAATGAAGAGTTCGTTTATCACATCGATCTCCCGGCTATGAGCAATCAGGAAATCCTGAAACTGCTCCAGACCTGTGAAGATAACGTGAAAGATGGTGGAGTCTTCGAGAGCAACGAACGTGCTGTCATCGCAAACCACGCCTTGGGCTTGTCACACACCCAGATGAAGAACGTCTTCACCTACTCCGCTTACTTGAAATTCAAGGGTGAAGAATACCTGGGCGAGATCCGAAAAGAAAAAGCTCACATCTTGCGTGATGTCGGCCTCGATGTGCTTGAGGCCATTGATATTGGGAATGTCGGTGGTCTCGAAAACCTCAAGGAGTTCCTCCAGATACGTAAAGCCGGTTGGGACAAAGACCTTCCGGTAAAAGGTGTCCTTCTGGCCGGTGTACCTGGTGGTGGTAAATCGCTGACGGCAAAAGCCGCTGCCGGTGTACTTGGCACTACCTTGGTTCGCCTGGATATGGGCCGTTTCTATAGCAAGTATCTCGGTGAAACCGAGCGCCAGTTCAATCGTGCATTGCAGACCATTGAGCAGATCGCACCCGTTGTTGTGTTGATTGACGAGATGGAGAAGTTTTTTGGTAATGCCGATGGCGAACACGAAGTATCCAAGCGCCTGCTGGGCTCTTTCCTCTACTGGCTTCAAGAGCGCAAGAAGAAGATCTTCATTGTGGCGACGGCCAACCGGGTTCAGTCGCTGCCTCCTGAATTGATGCGAGCTGGCCGCTGGGACCGAGCATTCTTCATTGATCTGCCAAGTGTGGCTGAGCGCCAGAAGATTTTTGAGATCCACCTCGCCAAGCAGAAGGCCAACATCGCCGCGTTCGATATGCCTACGCTACTTCGTACCACCGAGGGATACACCGGGGCAGAGATTGAACAGGCCGTCATTGACGCGATGTATCTGGCGAACGCTCAGGACAAAGAGCTCAACAATGAAGCGCTGGTGGATGCGGTCACTCGCATTACCCCGACCAGTGAAACTCGCCGGGAAGACATCAACCAGATTCGCAGTTTGCGGGATCAAGGCTTCTATCCGGCCAATAACTTCGATGTTCAAGAGCAGAATGGCTCTGGACGCAAACTTGCCATCGAGGACTAAGCGATGGAGTGGATTTTTTGGACTGCTCTTGCTGTGTCATTGATATTCCACTCAGAAGTCAGCGACTTAATCAATGCTCTAGCTGAGTGGGCTAGGGAGCGAGCTGGTGCGGCCAGGAGAGAGCATCAAAACGGCAGAGAGGAGAATTGACCGTTATGTACAAACAAGACATTGAGAAGGGGATTGAGCTGCTCAAGCTGTGCAGCAAACTCCAGTCAGAAAAAGATGGAGTGGATAGACCAGAGCCTCTGGTTATCGACAAGAGTAAGGTGCTGGACCAGTTCGCCCGAGACGTTTCCACATCGATCACCTACATGAGTTCGTTGTTCAAGCTCATCCCCATGATGGAAAACCTTACCGAGCTTGGCCGAAAGCTGGAGAAAGAAGGAAAGATCGAAGTTTCTCTCGGGCAAGACTATTCCATTGCCGCGCTTAACTTTGTTATGTCGGAACACGGCATGACACCCGAAACAACTCAGGAGTGATGAGATGAGCCATATCGTAAAAGGCAAGGTGCAGGTCGCCTACAAAGACAAAGAGCTGCTGTTGAAGGCTCTGGAGGGAGTTGGCGTTGTTGTTGAAAACGAAAAGCTGTACCGCGTGGGCGCTGGCTACACCTTCGAGAAATACCCGATTGTTCTGATCGACCAGAACAACAAGGAGCACCGGATTGGCTACAAGGAAAAAAACGGTGTTTGGGAGCAGTACCAGGAAAACTACGGCTCTTATGGCCGCTGGACGCAGCAGGCAAGCAGCAAGGTGCAGGATCGCTACATTGCCTTCCACTACGAGCAGCAGTTGAAAGAGGAAGGTTTCAGCGTGACGGTGAAGCAGCATCACGATGGCACTTTGGAACTGGAAGCTGAGGAAGCTGTTTGGTAATAGCGCCAAGGCAATCAGATTAGTTGAACTTAACGACGAGGTGACAAAGTGAAAAAGGTAAACATCAAGATCAAGGGCGGCAAGATTGCTGCCGATTTCACGGGGTTTCAGGGTAAGACCTGTGAAGCGCTGGAACAGCGTATTCGCCCGGAAGAGCTCGAAGTCGAAGAAAAAGAGCTGAAACCCGAGTACCACTTCAATGCTGGTCAAACCCAGCACGAAACGGAACAGAACGAATGGTGATGAGAAGGACAGGGCGCGTCCCCCTTCTTTTGCTGGTTGGTCTCATGGTCGCAGCTCCTGCGGCCTTTGCCAGTGACTTTGTGACTGGCGTTATGGTGGGGCAAATGCTCTCAGATGACTCAGGCAGCAAGAAGATAGAGGACACTGGCCCGGAGAGCAAAACGGTCATTGATTACCATGACGGTCAGCCAGTTGTGACCAAAGTGGAGGCCTTCAAAAGCAATAAATGGCGCAAACTGGATGGCCCTCAGGGCGGCTATTTTGTTTGCCCAGGTGAATACCGTAGCTATTCGGGAAGGCTGCGATGCCGTATTCATGATGACGGGTTTAATGGCTTTATGGGCGGTATGACTGATGCTCAGGAGCTGCCGCTCCAAGAAGCTCTGACCAAGTTGGAAGGTAAACCCATCTCCCTGCAAACCATTGAAGTCCACGGCAACAACCTGGCAGTCAAATACCAGTTAGCACCACCAGCACAAACGCACGTCAAAACTCAGGATCTGGGGGTGGTCAAGCAGGATGGTGAAACGCAGAAGGCTGCCAGCCAACAATCAGCGTCATCCATAGTGACTGCACCAAAGAGTGAACCTCCCAAGCAGATTAATGCTGCACAAGACACTGACCGCAATACCAGTGCGTTTCAAAGTCCGTTCGAGGAGGTAAGTGACTCCATGATCGGTCTAATGGATAGCTCTTTCGTCAAAGTCATAGCGGGATTGATGCTGGTGTTTGGGGTTGCTAGTGGAATTATGAGGCAGAGCCCATCAGGAATTGTGATGGGGATAATGCCTGCAATTATGATCATGACCGCGCCAACGGTTATTCGTACCGTATTCGATACAGGCGCGGCCAGTACCAAGCCAGTGGAAGATAGCGGAAGCTCATTTCCTTTCTTCTTGGTGGCAATAGTACCGGTGCTGATTTTCTTTGCCTATAGAGCTTTTATGAATAACCGGAGCGACTCCGAAATTGATGAGTTGTTAAGAGAAGCCCGACGTGCAGAAAGGGCTGAACGACCAAGCAATGAGCCTCCCTCAGTGGATGAACTCCGTGAGCGCCAGCAACAAAACACAGAAAGAGAACCGGTGGTTGTCAGCTCATCAGCTCCGGCACCAAAGGTGCAAAAGGAAGAGCCAATCGAAGTACAGCCAGGCAAGCGCAAAATTATTTTGGATTAGTGGGGTCGGTTATGAGCAAAAAGCGCATCGTAATCAAAAATGGTGAGGTCTGCGGGTTTGCCGATGAGGTTTCCTTCAAAGGCCTTGAAGTGCAGGAATACAGTAAAACAAGGGTTTCGCGCATCGTGCCGACGAGCGGCATTCTAATGATTGCGTTCTATGTTATTCGCGGACTTTGTTCAGACGAGTCAAAGATTGCGGCATGGACTCGTGTTTGGCGTTGCCAGTGGAAGGTGCTGATCGACGGTAAAAGCTATGGCCCATTCAGCAGTCGTGCGGATGCTATCTCGTTCGAGAAGGACGAGATCTACAAACAAGGCAAATTCTTTGCCGATGCCACTCACGAGGCGGCAGTATGATGACACGGGCGGCTATGGCCGCTCTGTTATCCGCGTTGGTAATAGGCCTTGTGTCTGATTTGGCCGCACAAGAGCTGGTGGTAAGCCCGGTGGCTATAGACAAGTCCACTGAGGTGGAGAAAGAAGCTACCTTCCACAACCGCAAGTGGGTGTTAAGGACGGGGCAGGTTAGTGGATTCTTCATCTGCCAAGGAGATAACAAAGACATTTACTACCGGCATGACAGGGTGGGCGCTCACTGCCAGAAGACATCGACTGGGTGGCGCAATGTACTGGGTCTCAGGGACGATGTTCCGGAAGTTGAGCTGAGCGTGTACCTGGGGACCGTTGAAGGTGTCCCCGTGAAAGTCCTTCATCAGGAAGTGTATGGTTACGATCTGAAAGTGCAGTACAAGGTTGCACGTAAAGGGTCAGCAAATGAGTGAGAGTGTGCGTCGGTCAACGCCGATGGTAAAGATTAAAGTCCTGCCGAGTTTCGTAGGGGTTCCCTTCCCGTCGGTGCTACTTATCGTTGCGGGGCTCCTTAATGGCCCTTTGTGGGGCTTTGCCGCATTCGTCTTTCATATCGTCATCAAGCGGTACATCTACAGAGAATACCGGAGGTTGCCATATCCGATGCCAACCGGCTCAAGGCCTATGGATGAGTTGAGCGATCTCCTTGTAAAGGGGATACCGGAGGAATTTTTCCGGCGGCTTGACGCAGCTTGCAGCTCTGATGCGTCAGTACAAATAACCTGCCCAAAGAAATACCGGCTGCTCAAAATGTCGTTGAATCGCTATGCCAACCGCGCTGGTTGTTACCCGCAGTTCCGGGAGGGGGATGAAATAGCGATTGAGGTAACAGAGCAGAGACCAAGAAAAGCAGGAGCAGGGAAGGGCTTTCCAAGTATTCAAGATCTGAAAGCGTCAGAGGGTGTTCTGAGTGAACCGGAGCAGCCTATCGAAATTCAGAAAGATAAGCGCAAGATTATCTTGGATTGAGGTGGGTTGGAATGCGGTCATTTTTATACAGAATATTGCTTCTTTGCTTCGTCATTATCGTCCAGATAGGGCTAATCGCCATTGATGCGAGCCCGTTGGTTGTTGCTATGTTCCTCTCGCTAACAGCTTTAGTCGCTGGGGTCTGGATGGCGTACCTTCATTCCCGATTTTTGATGGCGGTGACTCCAGTAGTTGTCTCTGTGCTAATGGCGACCCTCGCCATGAAAATGTTTGAGCCGAGACTCTTTGTTTCTGCCAGCGAAAAAGGCTGGTTCCCTTTGTCATTGTTCGTCTCGATACCGTTTTACTTCTACTTGAGTTACTTGCTTGAGATAGAGGAGAAGAGACGTACATTCCGGGCCAATGTAATTGGTTTTTTGCGTGGAGTTTCGGAAGAGATCCGTCGTTCAACTAGAGAGCATAACGGCCGTTGGCTTAATGTCCACGCCGAACGTGGCAGAGTCTTACCAGAGCAAGTTCAAGGGCCGCAACGGTCTTGATAAGGTTCTGGGCGACAGTGAAACGACCCGCGTGAAGATTAACTCTGTGATCCTCGATAAACCGCACGGCGTAGCAACGATACGCTTTACTACGGTTCGCCGCGTGCGCAGCAATCCCGTTGATGATCAGCCGCAGCGCTGGATTGCCATTATGGGGTATGAATATAAATCGCTGGCGATGAATGCTGAGCAGCGTTATGTCAACCCGCTGGGTTTCCGCGTGACGAGTTATCGCGTCAACCCTGAAGTTAACTGAGGGCTGCCCCATGAAAAAACTACTTCTTTCAGCAGTCGTTTTGTCAGTCCTGGGAGGCGCGGCCACTAACGTTATGGCGCTTGAGGTTGGCCGCAATTCTCCTTATGACTATCGCATTAAAAGCGTTGTTTATAACCCTGTTAATGTGGTCAAAATTGACGCTATCGCCGGTGTGGCTACCCACATTGTTGTCGCGCCTGACGAAACCTATATCACTCATGCTTTTGGCGATTCTGAAAGCTGGACGTTTGCGCACAAAATGAACCATTTTTTTGTGAAGCCGAAACAGGCCATGAGTGATACCAACCTGGTGATCGTCACCGATAAGCGCACCTATAACATCGTCCTCCATTTCATCGGTGAAGAAACGAAGAAAAATGCAGACGGTACGGTATCAAAATCCTTTATTGAAACGCCGTGGGCTGTGCGCCAGGCCGTTCTTCAGCTGACCTATGAATATCCGTTTGAGCAGCAGGAAAAAGCCAAAAGCGCGGCTGATAAAAAACGCATTACGCAGAAGCTGAAGCAGACGGCTTTTGCGGGGGCGAAGAACTATCAGTACGTAATGAGCGAACAGCCTGAAATGCGCAGCATCCAGCCGGTTCACGTCTGGGATAACTACCGCTTTACCCGGTTTGAGTTTCCGGCCAATGCGGAGTTACCGCAGGTCTACATGATTTCGGCCAGTGGCAAAGAAACGCTGCCTAACTCTCATGTTGTGGGTGAGAACCGCAACATCATCGAGGTGGAAACCGTCGCTAAAGAGTGGCGTATTCGTCTGGGCGATAAAGTCGTTGGCGTTCGTAATAATAATTTCGCGCCGGGCGCCGGTGCGGTAGCAACCGGCACGGCTTCCCCGGATGTGCGCAGGGTTCAAATTGGGGAGGATAACTGATGGCCCGTAAAAGTGTCGATGTAGATCAGGAACTCGATGAAAACACCGGAGACGGTGAATTCGAAAGCGAGCGTGGCGGATTTAAAGGCAGTAACCGCCGTTCGGCTCCTGGTATGAAAGCCTTTGTCATACTGATGGCGCTGCTTGCTTTGGTATTCATCGGGATTACGGTCATGGGTAAAATTCGCACCCCGGCTAAAGCTGAAGCTGATAAAGACGGTGGTAAAGCGCAACAGGCCAATACACTGCCAAACTACAGCTTTAACAGCGATCCTGATGTTAATAAACCTGCAACTGCGCAGAATAGCGCCACTGATGCCCGTGCTGTGCAGGCTGCCGCACAGGCAGATGCAGATGCGGGCAGCAGCAATACCGCCGCGCGTACCTCTAATAAGCGTAAAGAACCTTCGCCTGAAGAACTGGCTATGCAGCGTCGTCTGGGCGGCGAGCTGGCCCAGACTAATCAGGCGGCTACAAGCAATAGTCCCGGAGTGCAGCCCCAGGACAACGAAACAAGCGAAGGTAGTTCAGCACTCGCTAAAAACCTGACTCCTGCAAGGCTGAAGGCTAGCCGCGCTGGAGTCATGGCTAATCCCAGCCTGACTGTTCCGAAAGGCAAAATGATCCCCTGTGGTACCGGCACCGAGCTGGATACCACTGTTCCGGGTCAGGTTTCCTGCCGGGTTTCACAGGACGTTTACTCAGCTGATGGACTCGTTAGGCTGATTGATAAAGGCTCATGGGTTGACGGGCAGATTACCGGTGGTATCAAAGACGGCCAGGCGCGCGTGTTTGTTCTCTGGGAGCGTATCCGCAATGACCAGGACGGGACAATCGTTAATATTGACAGTGCCGGAACGAACTCACTCGGCAGCGCGGGGATTCCGGGCCAGGTGGATACCCATATGTGGGAGCGTCTGCGTGGTGCGATCATGATTTCGTTGTTCTCTGACACCTTAACGGCGCTGGTTAACCAGACGCAGAGTAATAACATTCAGTACAACAGCACAGAAAACAGCGGTGAGCAGCTGGCGTCTGAAGCACTTCGCTCTTACATGTCTATCCCCCCTACCCTCTACGATCAGCAGGGTGATGCGGTGAGCATTTTTGTTGCCCGCGACCTCGATTTCAGCGGCGTTTATACGCTCGCAGACAACTAAAAAAGTGGGCGCTTAGCGCCCGCTTTTCTTCAGGAGTAATCATGACTGATGCAGCTTTCTATCAACTTGGCCCACTGCGCGAGTATTTAGAAGATCCTACTGTTTTTGAAATTCGCATTAACTGCTTTCAGGAAGTTATCTGTGATACGTTCAGCGGCCGCAGGGTTGTGCAGAACGCGGCAATTACGGCAGATTTTATTAGGAACCTTGCTAAATCGTTGGTGAGCAGCAACAAGCTGACCATGCAGGCCATTAATGACGTGATCCTGCCTGGCGGGATCAGGGGCGTTATCTGTCTGCCCCCTGCGGTGATTGACGGTACAACGGCCGTAGCGTTTCGTAAGGATTTGGCGGCCGATAAAAATCTGGAGCAGCTGACCAGCGAGGGGATTTTCAGTGACTGCCGGAAGATTACCGGCAGCAAGCAAAGCCTAACGGATGATGATTTTTTCCTTAAAGAGCTGCACAGCAGCGAAAAATGGCCCGCATTCCTGCAAACCGCCGTTGAGAAGAAACGCACTATCGTGATCTGCGGTGAAACCGGGTCGGGGAAAACGGTACTCACGCGCGCGCTGTTAAAATCGCTACATAAAGACGAGCGTGTAATTATTTTAGAGGACGTTCACGAAGTCACGGTCGATCACGTTGTAGAAGCCGTTTATATGATGTACGGCGATGCAGGAAAGATCGGCCGCGTCAGCGCCACTGATGCCCTGCGAGCCTGTATGCGTCTGACACCGGGCCGTATCATCATGACTGAGCTTAGGGATGATGCTGCGTGGGATTATCTTAAAGCACTTAATACCGGCCATCCAGGCGGTGTTATGTCAACGCACGCTAACTCTGCGCGCGATGCCTTTAACCGTATTGGGCTGCTTATCAAAGCGACCCCTATCGGCCGTATGCTCGATATGAGCGATATTATGCGAATGCTCTACTCCACCATTGACGTTGTGGTGCATATGGAAAAGCGGAAAATCAAAGAAATTTATTTTGACCCTGAATATAAAATGCAGTGTGTGAACGGGAGCCTGTAATGAAAAACTTAGCAACCTGGCTTCTGGCCGCAGCATTTACGACAGCCGCCCTGCCCGCCTTTGCGGTGGAACCATCCGTTCAGGTTGGCTACTCGCCTGAAGGAAGCGCCCGCGTTCTCGTCCTGAGCGCCATTGACTCCGCAAAAACCTCGATACGGATGATGGCTTATTCTTTTACCGCCCCGGATATTATGAAGGCACTGGTAGCAGCCAAAAAACGGGGAGTTGATGTGAAAATCGTAATTGATGAAAGGGGCAATACGGGGCGCGCCAGCATTGCGGCCATGAACTACATAGCGAACAGCGGCATCCCTTTGCGTACTGACAGTGATTTCCCTATCCAGCATGACAAGGTGATCATCGTGGATAATGTGACCGTTGAAACTGGCAGCTTTAATTTCACCAAAGCGGCCGAAACGAAAAACTCGGAGAATGCGGTGGTGATCTGGAACATGCCTAAGCTCGCTGAATCATTCCTCGAACACTGGCAAGACCGCTGGAATCGGGGGAGAGACTACCGTTCCAGCTACTGAATACTGACCGCCGAAAGGCGGTTTTTTTTGTTCAAAGAAACTGATCTCAGTATCGCGCACGGGGCAGCTGGCCAACGTCGCCGGCATCGCGCCGGCAAAAATCGAAAAACAGAAATATCAGCAAGATAGCTTAAACAGGTGTCGGGAAATTTCGTTGAGATATTTTGAAGGAATCACAGTGTAAGCAGGCGGCCTATTTCAAAAAAGGCGGCTGTACGGTAGTCACTGACTCTCTCGCAGATCTTCCCGCTCATGTACCAGTAATACCCGTCAGTGCTGACAATATCGAGCAAATACCGCATATCATAAACCGTATCGGGTATTACCTCACCCTCACCGGCCAGAACGCCGCTGGCAATAGAATGGTTCCCTCCTCGTACAAAGCCTATCCGCCAGGGCAACCACAAAGTAACGCGGTGGTTAATATCCTGTACCCACGGATTGCCCTTAGCGCTGCCTATATGGGGTCTGAGGTCCAACCATGCGAAAAACCACGTTAAGAAAGCAACCTTCTGAAAAGGCGACGTTTATCAGTTTTTTTTCCGGCCATAAAGGGGGCGGAAATTATTCCCTGCACGGGTATTCGCAAGGATTTCGGTAGTGCTCTGGCTCTGCCCCCCATAACCTGGCGGACAGAGCATGATTGGGAAAGCGGTACCCTCACGGCAGAAACGATTGACGCAGGCTATATTTCTATTATTCTGGAAATATAGATAAAGGAGGTATTATGGATTTAAACACTGCTGCAAACGCACTTCGAGAACTGGGCCACCCGACACGTCTCAGCATATACCGGGAGCTGGTCAGGGCGGGTCATGAAGGCCTGCCGGTTGGCGAACTGCAGAAGCACCTTGAGATTCCTGCCTCCACGCTCAGCCATCATCTTTCAGCGCTGATATCCGCTGGACGGCACTGTTGCAAATAGTCGGTGGTGATAAACTTATCATCCCCTTTTGCTGATGGAGCTGCACATGAACCCATTCAAAGGCCGGCATTTTCAGCGTGACATCATTCTGTGGGCCGTACGCTGGTACTGCAAATACGGCATCAGTTACCGTGAGCTGCAGGAGATGCTGGCTGAACGCGGAGTGAATGTCGATCACTCCACGATTTACCGCTGGGTTCAGCGTTATGCGCCTGAAATGGAAAAACGGCTGCGCTGGTACTGGCGTAACCCTTCCGATCTTTGCCCGTGGCACATGGATGAAACCTACGTGAAGGTCAATGGCCGCTGGGCGTATCTGTACCGGGCCGTCGACAGCCGGGGCCGCACTGTCGATTTTTATGGCACTGTTGCAAATAGTCGGTGGTGATAAACTTATCATCCCCTTTTGCTGATGGAGCTGCACATGAACCCATTCAAAGGCCGGCATTTTCAGCGTGACATCATTCTGTGGGCCGTACGCTGGTACTGCAAATACGGCATCAGTTACCGTGAGCTGCAGGAGATGCTGGCTGAACGCGGAGTGAATGTCGATCACTCCACGATTTACCGCTGGGTTCAGCGTTATGCGCCTGAAATGGAAAAACGGCTGCGCTGGTACTGGCGTAACCCTTCCGATCTTTGCCCGTGGCACATGGATGAAACCTACGTGAAGGTCAATGGCCGCTGGGCGTATCTGTACCGGGCCGTCGACAGCCGGGGCCGCACTGTCGATTTTTATCTCTCCTCCCGTCGTAACAGCAAAGCTGCATACCGGTTTCTGGGTAAAATCCTCAACAACGTGAAGAAGTGGCAGATCCCGCGATTCATCAACACGGATAAAGCGCCCGCCTATGGTCGCGCGCTTGCTCTGCTCAAACGCGAAGGCCGGTGCCCGTCTGACGTTGAACACCGACAGATTAAGTACCGGAACAACGTGATTGAATGCGATCATGGCAAACTGAAACGGATAATCGGCGCCACGCTGGGATTTAAATCCATGAAGACGGCTTACGCCACCATCAAAGGTATTGAGGTGATGCGTGCACTACGCAAAGGCCAGGCCTCAGCATTTTATTATGGTGATCCCCTGGGCGAAATGCGCCTGGTAAGCAGAGTTTTTGAAATGTAAGGCCTTTGAATAAGACAAAAGGCTGCCTCATCGCTAACTTTGCAACAGTGCCGGGCAGGGTAGTACCGTTGGCCCGGCGTTCGATAGTACCGTCCGGATACTGCCAGATATCGGCGTCCAGGGAGATGTCCTGAAGCGCGGTGTCCGGAATTTCAGGTTTGTGTCTCTACAAAGACTAACTATCAGAAAAACTCATCGAGCATCAAATGAAACTGCAATTTATTCATATCAGGATTATCAATACCATATTTTTGAAAAAGCCGTTTCTGTAATGAAGGAGAAAACTCACCGAGGCAGTTCCATAGGATGGCAAGATCCTGGTATCGGTCTGCGATTCCGACTCGTCCAACATCAATACAACCTATTAATTTCCCCTCGTCAAAAATAAGGTTATCAAGTGAGAAATCACCATGAGTGACGACTGAATCCGGTGAGAATGGCAAAAGCTTATGCATTTCTTTCCAGACTTGTTCAACAGGCCAGCCATTACGCTCGTCATCAAAATCACTAGCATCAACCAAACCGTTATTCATTCGTGATTGCGCCTGAGCGAGACGAAATACGCGATCGCTGTTAAAAGGACAATTACAAACAGGAATCGAATGCAACCGGCGCAGGAACACTGCCAGCGCATCAACAATATTTTCACCTGAATCAGGATATTCTTCTAATACCTGGAATGCTGTTTTCCCGGGGATCGCAGTGGTGAGTAACCATGCATCATCAGGAGTACGGATAAAATGCTTGATGGTCGGAAGAGGCATAAATGCCGTCAGCCAGTTTAGTCTGACCATCTCATCTGTAACATCATTGGCAACGCTACCTTTGCCATGTTTCAGAAACAACTCTGGCGCATTGGGCTTCCCATACAATCGATAGATTGTCGCACCTGATTGCCCGACATTATCGCGAGCCCATCTATACCCATATAAATCAGCATCCAGGTTGGAATTTAATCGCGGCCTCGAGCAAGACGTTTCCCGTTGAATATGGCTCATAACACCCCTTGTATTACTGTTTATGTAAGCAGACAGTTTTATTGTTCATGATGATATATTTTTATCGGCACTGTTGCAAAGTTAGGGAAGGTGCGAACAAGTTCCTGATATGAGATCATCATGTTCATCCGGAGCGCATCCCAGAGGGACATCATGAGCCATCAACTCACCTTCGCCGATAGTGAATTCAGCACTAAGCGCCGTCAGACCCGAAAAGAGATTTTCCTCTCCCGCATGGAGCAGATTCTGCCATGGCAGAATATGACCGCTGTCATCGAGCCGTTTTATCCCAAGGCGGGCAATGGCCGACGGCCCTATCCGCTGGAGACCATGCTGCGTATTCACTGCATGCAGCATTGGTACAACCTGAGCGACGGTGCCATGGAAGATGCCCTGTACGAAATCGCCTCCATGCGCCTGTTTGCCCGATTATCCCTGGATAGCGCCCTGCCGGATCGCACCACCATCATGAATTTCCGCCACCTGCTCGAGCAGCATCAACTGGCCCGTCAATTGTTCAAGACCATCAATCGCTGGCTGGCCGAAGCAGGCGTCATGATGACCCAAGGCACTTTGGTGGATGCCACCATCATTGAGGCACCCAGCTCGACCAAGAACAAAGAGCAGCAACGCGATCCGGAGATGCACCAGACCAAGAAAGGCAATCAGTGGCACTTTGGCATGAAGGCCCACATTGGTGTCGATGCCAAGAGTGGCCTGACCCACAGTCTGGTCACCACAGCGGCCAACGAGCATGACCTCAATCAGCTGGGTAATCTGCTTCATGGAGAGGAGCAATTTGTCTCAGCCGATGCCGGCTACCAAGGCGCGCCACAGCGCGAGGAGCTGGCCGAGGTGGATGTGGACTGGCTGATCGCCGAGCGTCCCGGCAAGGTAAAAACCTTGAAGCAGCATCCGCGCAAGAACAAAACGGCCATCAACATCGAATACATGAAAGCCAGCATCCGTGCCAAGGTGGAGCACCCGTTTCGCATCATCAAGCGGCAGTTCGGCTTCGTGAAAGCCAGATACAAGGGGCTGCTGAAAAACGATAACCAACTGGCGATGTTATTCACCCTGGCCAACCTGTTTCGGGTGGACCAAATGATACGTCAGTGGGAGAGATCTCAGTAAAAACCGGAAATAACGCCAGAAATGGCGGAAAAAATAGCCTAAATAGGCTGATTCGATGTGTTTGCGGGAAAAAAATCGGCCCAGATCCGCGAAATTTTAATCAGCGAGTCAGCTTGGGAAGAAATGACCTGCTTATTCGCACCTTCCTTAGCGATGAGGCAGCCTTTTGTCTTATTCAAAGGCCTTACATTTCAAAAACTCTGCTTACCAGGCGCATTTCGCCCAGGGGATCACCATAATAAAATGCTGAGGCCTGGCCTTTGCGTAGTGCACGCATCACCTCAATACCTTTGATGGTGGCGTAAGCCGTCTTCATGGATTTAAATCCCAGCGTGGCGCCGATTATCCGTTTCAGTTTGCCATGATCGCATTCAATCACGTTGTTCCGGTACTTAATCTGTCGGTGTTCAACGTCAGACGGGCACCGGCCTTCGCGTTTGAGCAGAGCAAGCGCGCGACCATAGGCGGGCGCTTTATCCGTGTTGATGAATCGCGGGATCTGCCACTTCTTCACGTTGTTGAGGATTTTACCCAGAAACCGGTATGCAGCTTTGCTGTTACGACGGGAGGAGAGATAAAAATCGACAGTGCGGCCCCGGCTGTCGACGGCCCGGTACAGATACGCCCAGCGGCCATTGACCTTCACGTAGGTTTCATCCATGTGCCACGGGCAAAGATCGGAAGGGTTACGCCAGTACCAGCGCAGCCGTTTTTCCATTTCAGGCGCATAACGCTGAACCCAGCGGTAAATCGTGGAGTGATCGACATTCACTCCGCGTTCAGCCAGCATCTCCTGCAGCTCACGGTAACTGATGCCGTATTTGCAGTACCAGCGTACGGCCCACAGAATGATGTCACGCTGAAAATGCCGGCCTTTGAATGGGTTCATGTGCAGCTCCATCAGCAAAAGGGGATGATAAGTTTATCACCACCGACTATTTGCAACAGTGCCGTTTACTCATATATACTTTAGATTGATTTAAAACTTCATTTTTAATTTAAAAGGATCTAGGTGAAGATCCTTTTTGATAATCTCATGACCAAAATCCCTTAACGTGAGTTTTCGTTCCACTGAGCGTCAGACCCCGTATAGTGTTTTGCAGTTTAGAGGAGATATCGCGATGCATACGCGGAAGGCAATAACGGAGGCGCTTCAAAAACTCGGAGTCCAAACCGGTGACCTCTTGATGGTGCATGCCTCACTTAAAGCGATTGGTCCGGTCGAAGGAGGAGCGGAGACGGTCGTTGCCGCGTTACGCTCCGCGGTTGGGCCGACTGGCACTGTGATAGGATACGCGTCGTGGGACCGATCACCCTACGAGGAGACTCTGAATGGCGCTCGGCTGGATGACGAAGCCCGCCGTACCTGGCTGCCGTTCGATCCCGCAACAGCCGGGACTTACCGTGGGTTCGGCCTGCTGAATCAATTTCTGGTTCAAGCCCCCGGCGCGCGGCGCAGCGCGCACCCCGATGCATCGATGGTCGCGGTTGGTCCGCTGGCTGAAACGCTGACGGAGCCTCACGAACTCGGTCACGCCTTGGGGGAAGGATCGCCCGTCGAGCGGTTCGTTCGCCTTGGCGGGAAGGCCCTGCTGTTGGGTGCGCCGCTAAACTCCGTTACCGCATTGCACTACGCCGAGGCGGTTGCCGATATCCCCAACAAACGGTGGGTGACGTATGAGATGCCGATGCTTGGAAGAGACGGTGAAGTCGCCTGGAAAACGGCATCGGATTACGATTCAAACGGCATTCTCGATTGCTTTGCTATCGAAGGAAAGCCGGATGCGGTTGAAACTATAGCAAATGCTTACGTGAAGCTCGGTCGCCATCGAGAAGGTGTCGTGGGCTTTGCTCAGTGCTACCTGTTCGACGCGCAGGACATCGTGACGTTCGGCGTCACCTATCTTGAGAAGCATTTCGGAACCACTCCGATCGTGCCTCCGCACGAGGCCGTCGAGCGCTCTTGCGAGCCTTCAGGTTAGAGGCCGTCGACAATGATAATCTGGATCAACGGACCTTTCGGCGCCGGAAAGACGACGCTCGCTAAGCGGCTGCGCGATCGGCGTTCCAAATCGCTGATCTTTGACCCCGAGGAAATCGGGTTCGTGGTGAAAGAAACGGTCCCCATGCCAGCGAGCGGAGACTATCAGGATCTCCCCTTGTGGAGGGGACTTACGATCGCGGCGGTCAGGGAGATTCGAAGGAATTACTCGCAGGACATCATCATCCCAATGACGCTCGTGCACCCGGACTATCTGACTGAGATACTCGACGGGGTAAGGCGGATCGACGATCAGCTGCTGCACATCTTTCTGACGCTCAACGAGGACCTATTGCGTCACCGGATCGCGAACCAGACCATGCATCCTGACCCGAATCGAAATGCGGAGATTCGAGAGTGGCGATTAGCGAATGTCGCCCGATGCTTGGCCGCAAGGGAACGGCTTCCATGCACAACCCGTGTTCTCGATAGTGGTGCACACACCAGCGATGAACTCGCAGCGATGGTGCTCGACGGAATCGATGGGCGCACCTGATCGCCTTCGACGCCTGCGCAAAGCGTAGCGCGAGGGTGGCGGGCTCACGACCAAACGCCCAGAGGTCGATCATCGCAGGGATGTTTGGCTTTGTGGTGCGGACGACGGGACTCGAACCCGTACTCTCACAGAGAAGCAGATTTTCGTACCACCTCGACTTTCGCCGCCGTCTGATGACGTTCGTGGTCTGGACTGTCCCTTCGCCATTGCCCGAAGGCTTTAGGCGCCGCCCGTCCAGTCTCTACACCTTCCCCCGAAGGGGCTTGGCTCGGGATTGGCTTAGGGTATTGCCCGTTAGCGTTCCCCGACTTTGAGCGGTTCTACTCCGCGGATTTCCCCGCGGGCACTCCAATTTTAAAGTCTGCTGCGTCTACCGATTTCGCCACGTCCGCCTTTTTTCGCCGTTCCTAGCGCTCGTGCGATGCACCTATGTTGCACCTAGCGCCGAATCGTTCTTCGTCATCCTGAAAAACCACGTCTCCTAAAGCCTTGCATAGCTTATCTTTTCTCCACCACGAACTTTTTTGTGGGATGGTAGAAAAAAAGACTTTTTAAGTCCGCTGGCTTGCCAGGCCTTGTTAGCTTGTACGGTCATGGTTATCGGGTAAAGAATATTGACGGCATCGCTGGTGTCGGTGGCTGAAAAGCCGGCTCCCATCAGGGCAATAGCCATTTCAGATGCAGGCGTACAGGGCAATGGTCAACAGCTACAGCCTGTCTGACGATTCCGGCGTCATGGCTGCGGCGGCTATCACGCATTTTTTGTTCGGTCAGGCGGTGTTTTCGTACCTCAATGGTTGGAGCGTGTTGAGCGGACCTGGTACAGGTTTGGACAGCACGGGCTGCAAATACGCAAGGGATTTAATGGGCCTGGTGGCGTTCACGGCTTTTATCGTGACGTTTCTGTTCAGGGGCTACTCATAATCTCGTGGCTCGGCGGTTCCCGGCACACCATGACAGTAAGGAAGGACCCTGTGTCTCAACTCTCCCAGCTTCGAAGCCCCGCCGCCGTGCAGGCTGCCATCGATGAGTTCGTGCAACTGGGCCGCACGAAATTCCTGGCGCGCCACGGCTACGGCAAGTCCCGCGACTTCCTGGTACGTGATCCGAAGACCGGCACCGATTGCGATTCCAAGGCCATCGCCGGTGTGGCCTTCGGCAAGCAATTTCCCGAGCAGGGCCCGCTCACTGCTGACAGCTTCTCCGGTGGCGAGACGACCGTCGTTCCGGCGCTGACGCGGCTCGGGTTTCGCATCATTCGCATCGGCGAAGACTGGTCCGAAGAAGAGGTCCTGGCCACGGTCGAAGACTATTTCGACATGCTGCGTGCCGAGGCGGCTGGGGAGCCGTACCACAAGTCCGAGCACAACCAGGCACTGCGCCAACTGCTGAACGGTCGCAGCAAGTCTTCAGTCGAGCTCAAGCACCAGAACATTAGCGCCGTACTCGATGCCCTGGGCCTGCCCTATATCAACGGCTACAAGCCACGCGGCAACAGCCAACTGCTGCTGCGTAAATCCGTACACGCCTACGTTCTGGAACATCAGCAGACGGTCGGCGCTCTTGTCGATGCCCTGGAGGAGGTAAAACTTCCGGGTGACAAAACCTACCGAGCGGCTTTGGTAGAACCACCCGCCCGTGAAGTGCTTGTGCGTACCCCGGCATCTCTACGGCAACGCCTACCGCGAAAGTTCGATTATGCCGCTCGCGATGAAGCCAACCGCAAGCTGGGCCGGGCAGGGGAGCAGTGGGTGATTGGCTACGAACAGCAACGCCTGACCGAGCTCGGCCACCCAGAGCTTTTTCAGCGGCTGGATTGGGTGTCCGACACCCAGGGAGACGGTGCGGGGTTCGACATCCTGTCGTTCGAAGAGGACGCCCATGAGCGCTTCATCGAGGTGAAAACCACCAATGGCGGGGTAGGCTCGTCTTTCTTGGTCAGCCACAACGAACTCGAATTCTCCAAGGAGGCGGGCGATCAATTCCATCTGTATCGCGTGTTCCAGTTTCGGGACGGTCCGCGCCTGTTCACGCTACCCGGCGACCTCAGCCAACATGTGCATCTCAAGCCGACGGACTACCGGGCGAGTTTCCGGAGTTTGGTGGGGTAAAGGCAGGGTTCTGTTGAGCCGAATGGCTGTGTGCGGCCGATTCTGTTGAAAAAGTAGCGGCCTCCCCATGCCGTTGGCAAAATTGCTTTGTCAGCGAGCGTGGGGGCGAACAGCATGATGGGACAGTTACCGGGAGGACAGCAGCGCCTGTTCTACTCGTTCAATCTGGAAGATCACGTCCCGGCCCAACATCTCCTGCGCAGCATCGACCAGTGCTTGGATCTCAGTGATCTACGTGCCTACCTGGCAGATTTCTATAGCCCCATCGGGCGTCCCTCGATTGACCCGGAGTTAATGGTGCGCATGCTGGTCGTCGGCTACTGCTATGGCATTCGTTCCGAGCGGCGATTGTGCGAAGAGGTGCACCTGAACCTGGCCTATCGCTGGTTCTGCCGGTTGGGTCTGGAAGACGAAGTCCCCAATCACTCGACCTTCTCGAAGAATCGCCATGGGCGTTTTCGTGACAGCGATCTATTCCGCTGGTTATTCAATGAGGTGCTGCGGCGCTGCATGGCAGCCGGCCTAGTCAAGGGTGAAGGTTTCGCCGTCGACGCCAGCATCATTAAGGCGGATGCCAGCCGGCAACGTGGGGTGGCGGGAGATGAGGTCGATTGGAACGATCCAAAGCTCAGCAGCCGCGCAGTGCGCGAGTACCTCGAAGCCCTTGATGAAGAGGCGCTGGCTGAGGCTCTTCCCAAGAAAATTTCGCTCACTGATCCTCAGTCCCGTTGGACAGCAGCGCCAGGTGGCCCGGCCTTTTTTGCCTACTCCACGAATTACCTGATCGACACTGAGCACGGTGTGATCATGGACGTGGAAGCTACCCCGGCGCACCGTACCGCCGAAGTCGATTCGACTAGGACGATGGTCGAGCGTGTCGAGGCGCAGTTCGATCTCACACCGGAACGCCTTATCGGCGATACCGCTTATGGCACCGCCCCGATGCTGGCCTGGATGGTCGAAGAAAAGGACATCGAACCGCATGTGCCGGTGTGGGACAAGACCGAGCGCAAGGACGACAGCCTCTCCAGTAACGACTTTCACTGGAGTCAGGACGCCAATGAATATCGCTGCCCAGCCGGCAAACCGCTACGCAGTGAATGGCGCGCCTTCACCCAGCAAAGGTCGCGGGTAACTAAGGCCAAAACCGTCATTTACCGCTCCAGCCAAACCGACTGCGCCACCTGCCCGTTGAAAGCGAAATGCTGCCCCAACACGCCGAATCGGAAGATCGTCCGCAGCATCCATGAGGCTGCCCGCGACGTGGCTCGACGCATCGCCAAGACACCGGAGTACCTCGTCTCTCGCTGCGAACGAAAGAAGGTGGAGATGCTTTTCGCCCACCTCAAACGGATCATGAAACTCGACCGTTTACGACTGCGTGGCCTAACGGGTGCCACTGACGAATTCACCTTGGCTGCGATGGTGCAGAACCTGCGCCGCATGGCCAAGCTTTTGCCTCAAGGGCCACCGCTGACGGGATAGGTATGCCTGCTACGAGCAGAAACCCTCAAATTAACCCTTAAACCTGAGCAAGGACGCTCAGTGAAACGCCGGAAGGCAACTTGAAGTGGCTTGCAGCCACTTCGACAGCAGGCACACCTGATCGGCAGGCTGCCGCTAAAGCTACTTTTTCAACAGAATCGGCCGATTTGTGCCGGTCGTCAAGGACCGCTTCGGATCACTCTCAACCGGATCGCGGGCCAGCTGATTTGCTAAAACCCGCGCCAAACTCAACGAAGGATTTCGCATGATCCGTTTTTTTTGGCGATCACGCTCGGCCTGATGGTTGGCTGCTCGTCGAGTTCAAGTTCGATCTGATCAGTGAGCGGTAGCGCAAGTGGATCGCCTCAGCCAAGCAGCGTTGTTGCCGGCGGCCGGAAGAAAGCCTTGAACTAGTAGCGGAAAGGATGAAACTTTATTTTTACGATTCTCAGCATTTTCCAAGGTTGAGCGAAAATTAGGATGATACTTTAATGATTCCGGCCTCCATCCCCACAAAACGCTTGCAGATGGCAGAATTGAAATAAGTCATTGTTTTAAATGGATTTTTGCAGGAATTGCTACGTTGCAGGGTCCTGTAGTTAGGATGACACTTTATTTTCCTCCCACAGGCCTCGTGATACGCCTATTTTTATAGGTTAATGTCATGATAATAATGGTTTCTTAGACGTCAGGTGGCACTTTTCGGGGAAATGTGCGCGGAACCCCTATTTGTTTATTTTTCTAAATACATTCAAATATGTATCCGCTCATGAGACAATAACCCTGGTAAATGCTTCAATAATATTGAAAAAGGAAGAGTATGAGTATTCAACATTTTCGTGTCGCCCTTATTCCCTTTTTTGCGGCATTTTGCCTTCCTGTTTTTGCTCACCCAGAAACGCTGGTGAAAGTAAAAGATGCTGAAGATCAGTTGGGTGCACGAGTGGGTTACATCGAACTGGATCTCAACAGCGGTAAGATCCTTGAGAGTTTTCGCCCCGAAGAACGTTTTCCAATGATGAGCACTTTTAAAGTTCTGCTATGTGGTGCGGTATTATCCCGTGTTGACGCCGGGCAAGAGCAACTCGGTCGCCGCATACACTATTCTCAGAATGACTTGGTTGAGTACTCACCAGTCACAGAAAAGCATCTTACGGATGGCATGACAGTAAGAGAATTATGCAGTGCTGCCATAACCATGAGTGATAACACTGCTGCCAACTTACTTCTGACAACGATCGGAGGACCGAAGGAGCTAACCGCTTTTTTGCACAACATGGGGGATCATGTAACTCGCCTTGATCGTTGGGAACCGGAGCTGAATGAAGCCATACCAAACGACGAGCGTGACACCACGATGCCTGCAGCAATGGCAACAACGTTGCGCAAACTATTAACTGGCGAACTACTTACTCTAGCTTCCCGGCAACAATTAATAGACTGGATGGAGGCGGATAAAGTTGCAGGACCACTTCTGCGCTCGGCCCTTCCGGCTGGCTGGTTTATTGCTGATAAATCTGGAGCCGGTGAGCGTGGGTCTCGCGGTATCATTGCAGCACTGGGGCCAGATGGTAAGCCCTCCCGTATCGTAGTTATCTACACGACGGGGAGTCAGGCAACTATGGATGAACGAAATAGACAGATCGCTGAGATAGGTGCCTCACTGATTAAGCATTGGTAACTGTCAGACCAAGTTTACTCATATATACTTTAGATTGATTTAAAACTTCATTTTTAATTTAAAAGGATCTAGGTGAAGATCCTTTTTGATAATCTCATGACCAAAATCCCTTAACGTGAGTTTTCGTTCCACTGAGCGTCAGACCCCAGCACCTGGTCGCTTTCAGCTGTAAGCGTCGCGGTTTCTGCCCGAGCTGTGGGGCGCGGCGGATGGCCGAAAGTGCCGCCTTGCTGGTTGATGAAGTACTGCCTGAACAACCCATGCGTCAGTGGGTGTTGAGCTTCCCGTTTCAGCTGCGTTTCCTGTTTGGGGTCGTTTGCGGGAAGGGGCGGAATCCTACGCTAAGGCTTTGGCCAGCGATATTCTCCGGTGAGATTGATGTGTTCCCAGGGGATAGGAGAAGTCGCTTGATATCTAGTATGACGTCTGTCGCACCTGCTTGATCGCGGCCGCGATAGCTAGATCGCGTTGCTCCTCTTCTCCATCCGCGTTCCAAGCTGCGGAAAGGCACCCATAAGCGTACGCCTGGTCGAGCAGGCGACGCGGATCGACGTCCAGCGCACGAGAGAATGCGTCCGCCATCTGTGCAATGCGTCTAGGATCGAGACAAAGGTCGTCTCTGTCAGCCGGATCGTAGAACATATTGGCGGCGCCAAAGCCCACTTCACCGACCAGACCGACGGGATCTATCACCAGCCAGCCGCGACTGGAGAACATGATGTTTTCATGATGCAGATCGCCATGTAGCCCACGCAGTTCCGAGGCATTGCTCATCATTTGATCGGCTATAATCGCCGCGTGGACGTAGTCAGTTTGACAACCTGCGTTTTGATCATCGCGCGCCCGCTGAAACAAAGCTGCAAAGCGATCCCGGATCGGGAGAAGGGCAGAAGGCAGGGGTTCCTCAGATGCGGCATACAGCTTCGCCATTAGTTCCGCTGCAATTTCGGTCGCCTGGTAGTCGCCGTGCTCGGCAACGATGTGAGAGAGCATTCGCTCCCCGGCATATTCGAGCAACATCAGATTGTTCTCACGACCGAGCAACCGGACTGCTCCCTCCCATTGCGCCATACCAGATAGTCGGCCCCGCGCAGTTCATCAGCAATGTCTTCTATAGGTTTCAATCCCTTGACGATTGCAGGAGTCCTGTCTGGCAATGAAACTTTCCAAACGAGGCTGGAAAAGGTGTCCGCAATGAGAACAGGTTGCGAAACGTGCCAATGAGCAGGAAAAACAGGCGGCATGAACATCAACCCCAAGTCAGAGGGTCCAATCGCAGATAGAAGGCAAGGCGTTCGCGGTCGGGGGCTTCGATCCCAATACATTGAATAGGACAGCGAAGGCGCGCTCTGCTTCATCTGGCGCTGCCCAGTTCTCTTCGGCGTTAGCAATCATGAGTGCCAAATCGGCATAGCGATCTGCTGTTCCGAGCCGCCCAAGGTCGATCAGACCCGTGCATTGAAGAGTTTTAGGGTCCACCATGAAGTTCGGCATGCAGGGATCACCATGGCAAACAACCATATCGGTGCGCTCTTGGTCGAGCCGCACCGGTAGCTCTCGTTCGACACGAGCCAAAAGATCGAGCTGCGGCGTACTCTTGTCCTCGTCCGGTAAGAAGTCGGGATTGACGGCATTGCGGGACACCACATCAACGGCGCGTCCGAACATTCGCGACAGCCTGCGCTCAAACGGACATTGATCAACCGATAGGCTGTGAACAGCGCCAAGTTGCTGCCCCATTGACGGCCACGCTTTGAGCAAATCCGCTCCAGACAGATCAGCCGCCGGTACTCCCGGAATTGCCGTTATCACCAAGCATGCACCCTCCTGTTCCTCCTGCCAGTTGATCACCTCGGGGCAAGCCACACCTCGACCTTTGAGCCAAATGAGGCGGTCACGCTCTCCAGCGAGCTCACCGCGGCGGGAAGCAGGTGCGATTTTCGCGAAGGCATGCCCGTCACCACGTCGAAAAACAAAATCACCAGATTCTCCGCCTCTGACAGGCAACCAGTCAGAATGCGATTCACCAAAAAAAATATTAGTTCGATTCAATGGAGGTTCCTTCAGTTTTCTGATGAAGCGCGGAGGTGGCTCAACTTGGGGTTCTAGGGATTTTCCCCTCTAAAGTAACATAGAACGCTACAGGTATTATATTATATGGTCTGTGGCGGTGGGTTACCTTCCAATATTCTGCCATCTTATATAAACACCATCAATCATATTGGCGTTTATTCATCATGGCAATTAGTAATGAACTCTCGATTCTGACTCAGGCAGAACAACGAGACTTGTATTCAGCACCTCAGTTTTCTATTGAGGAACAACGTTTGTATTTTTCGCTAAACGATGTAGAACAGGCCGAATGCCGTACTATCAGGCTTACTAAACATCGTTGTTATTTCGTGGCGCTTCTGGGCTATTTTAAATCTAAGCCAGTGATCATTGCTCCGAGTTTCCGTGATATCAGTATCGACATGCAGTTTATTGCCTCCCAAATTCAAAGAGGTAAAGGGATCAGGCCTTTCAGTGTCAGTAAAATGCAGCGTGACCGTATTTACTCAAGGATACTGCGTCTACTAAATTACAATAAGTGGAATGAAAAACAGCACCTCAATGCTCTGTGCCACCACCTGGTTTACATTGGTCATGCCTGGCTGGAGCCTCGACACCTCTTTGATGCGGCCATTGAATACCTTGCCAGCCATAACATTGCCATTCCTAAGTACTCCGTGCTTCAAAGACTGATAAGCCGCACAATGCAACAGGTCAGAAAAGACCTGACGCTCCAACTGAATCAACTTACCAGTAATGAACTTAACGTCTTTCTGGACAACATAATCACTACTAAAGACGACGGGCTGAGTCTGAGCCATCTCAGGGGTGGTGCCAAAAGTCTGACCGTGCCTGAGCTTAAAAAAGAGCTCGCCATTTACCACCGGTTAGCACCATGGCACACGCAAATAAATGACGTTGTGGACAGGCTCAATCTGTCGCTAAAAAATCGACAACACTTCAGCGGCCTTATTGATTACTACGGCAGTAAAGTGCGGCGCTTCAAACGCTCACAGCAGCACCTGTGGTTACTGTGTCATCTGACAGAGCGCATGCAACTTGCACTGGAGCGCCTGACGGATGGGTTTGTTTACCATATCCGAAAACAACAGGAAGCCGCCAACGCCTTTGCACAACAAGCAGTGTTCCTGTCCTGGCAGTCAGCTGCGGACAATGTCACGAAAGCGGCAGAGCTACTGCATCTGTTTGTGGATGAGAACATTGATGATAATCAACCCTTCTCAGTAGTCAGACAACAGGCATTGAAGGTCATGAATGACAGGGATATCCAGACCCTCTGCCTTTACCTGAAAAAACAGAAACGGACCGTGGAAGAGTACCAGTGGCAACATTACGATGAACAATGCAATCTCCTGGAGCAACTGTTAAGGCAGGTGTTCTTGTGCCTTGAATGTGAGGCCGGTAAAGGCTCAGAAGCCGTCGTCGCCCAACTTCAACAGATGCAGACGGAAATCGCATTCGGTGGACCACTGAAGACGATGGATACGTCGCTCATCCCGAAAAAGCACCTCCCATGGTTGGTTAAACAGGATAACGTTAACCCGCAACGTTACGAATGGCTGCTCTACCGGCAGTTAACCTCACGACTGAATGGACGCATTTATTTGCCAAATGTTACCAAATACCGCGCACTGGAAGACGACCTGATCCCCCAGACATCGCAGGATACCTTGCTGGCCTCATCAACACTGGACAGACTAAAACAGCCCGCAGAGTTATTGTTACAGGAGAAACAACACCGGCTGGAAAGTGCACTCAAAGACGTTGCTCTCCATATTGATGAGGGAGACAATCGAAATGTGATCATGAAAAATCGTACCGGTACCCGCTGGCGTCTGCCGACCAAAAGCGCTACATCTCTGGTCAACAATCCCTTTTTTAAGCGAATGCAACCGGTCGGTATCGCGGATGTACTGCGGTATGTAGAGCGCGAAACCGGGTTCATGAAATGTCTGACTCATGTACTTCCGATACAAAAACAAGGGTTCACTCATCAGGATGATTTACTGGCCATTCTGATTGCCAACGCCACTCACCGTGGTGTGTATGGCATGGCGCAGATCTCCGATCGAAGCTATGAACACCTGAGTACGGTGCAGGCCAACTATATCCGGCCTGAAACGCTGCATGACGCCAGCGACGTGATCAATAATGCGGTTGCAGCGCTACCCATCTTCCGCCACTACCATATTCAGGAGGACCAGCTGCATGCCAGTGCGGATGGTCAGAAATTCGAAACCCATCTGGAAACCTTTAAAACCCGGTACTCCTCTAAGTATTTCGGCACCAACAAAGGGATCACGGCCATGACACTGGTGGCCAACCACAGCGCCCTCAATGCTCGGATCATCGGTTCCAACGAGCACGAATCACACTATATTTATGACCTGTTACAATCCAACAGCAGTGAAATCAAACCTGACGTACTCTCGACAGATACACACGGTGTCAATCATGTTAACTTCGCCTTACTGGATCTATGCGGTTACAGTTTTGCACCGCGATACGCGCAGTTCAGTAGTGTCATCAATGATCTGTTTGATGTGACTGAAAGTGAACAAGGCAGCACCATACTGGCGCTAAAGAAGCCTATCAGAACGAATGTTATTACAACGGGATGGCAAGATATCAGGCGTATTGTTCTGTCACTTCAGACAAAGCGGACGACACAAGCAATGCTGGTAAGAAAGTTGTCTGGTTACCCTTCTGGACACCCAATATTACAGGCTCTGACGGAGTATAATCGACTGGTTAAAGCGCAATATTTACTTGACTACATCGACGATGCCAGTTTGCGGCAGTATGTGCAACGTGCCCTGAACCGGGGAGAAGCATGGCACTTCCTTAGACGAGCCATTGCGTCGGTGAATGGTGATCAGTTCCGTGGCAAAAACGAGTCTGAAATCGCTATCTGGAATGAATGCGCAAGATTGCTTGCCAACGCGATCATCTACTTCAACTCCGCGATACTGAGTCATCTTCTGGGACACTTTGAAGCGAGAGGAGATGAAGAGAAAGCGGGTATCACTCGTGCTGTTTCGCCCGTTGCGTGGCAAAATATCAACTTAAGCGGAACGTATAACTTCACTAATACTGGGAAATTGCCCAATATTGGCGAAATAACAAGGCCGATAGTGGATGATTAGGCTCCAAGCTGAAAGTAAACCACCTCCGCAGCCATTTATTGGTGTGGTCTACAGAGGATTATGTCTTTTTAGAGGGGAAAATCCCTAGAACCCCACCTTGAGACAGAACGCGCCTTGGTCAGAATCCCAGTCGCTGGGCGGGTTTGCGCCTACGCTCTTGACCCCCACGAGGTCTGGAAAGGGTACGACAACGCCAAAGAATACGCGGCCTTCGTGACCAAGACGCTGGTCAACAAGGACGGCGATATTAAGCGCCGGATCATGTCGATGTTTAGCCCAGAGGAACGCCCAGACGACAGGGAGTGACGGGCACTGGCTGGCAATGTCTAGCAACGGCAGGCATTTCGGCTGAGGGTAAAAGAACTTTCCGCTAAGCGATAGACTGTATGTAAACACAGTATTGCAAGGACGCGGAACATGCCTCATGTGGCGGCCAGGACGGCCAGCCGGGATCGGGATACTGGTCGTTACCAGAGCCACCGACCCGAGCAAACCCTTCTCTATCAGATCGTTGACGAGTATTACCCGGCATTCGCTGCGCTTATGGCAGAGCAGGGAAAGGAATTGCCGGGCTATGTGCAACGGGAATTTGAAGAATTTCTCCAATGCGGGCGGCTGGAGCATGGCTTTCTACGGGTTCGCTGCGAGTCTTGCCACGCCGAGCACCTGGTCGCTTTCAGCTGTAAGCGTCGCGGTTTCTGCCCGAGCTGTGGGGCGCGGCGGATGGCCGAAAGTGCCGCCTTGCTGGTTGATGAAGTACTGCCTGAACAACCCATGCGTCAGTGGGTGTTGAGCTTCCCGTTTCAGCTGCGTTTCCTGTTTGCCAGCCGGCCCGAGATCATGGGGTGGGTGCTGGGCATCGTTTACCGCGTCATTGCCACGCACCTGGTCAAGAAAGCGGGCCATACCCACCAAGTGGCCAAGACGGGCGCGGTCACCCTGATCCAGCGTTTTGGATCGGCGCTCAATCTGAATGTTCACTTCCACATGCTGTTTCTCGACGGTGTGTATGTCGAGCAATCCCACGGCTCAGCGCGTTTCCGCTGGGTCAAGGCGCCGACCAGCCCAGAGCTCACCCAGCTGACGCACACCATCGCCCACCGGGTGGGTCGCTATCTGGAACGGCAAGGCCTGCTGGAACGGGATGTCGAAAACAGCTATCTGGCCTCGGATGCGGTGGATGACGACCCGATGACACCCCTGCTGGGGCACTCGATCACTTACCGTATCGCTGTCGGTTCACAGGCGGGGCGAAAGGTGTTCACTTTGCAAACTCTGCCGACCAGTGGTGATCCGTTCGGTGACGGGATTGGCAAGGTAGCCGGGTCCAGCCTGCACGCCGGCGTGGCGGCCAGGGCCGATGAACGCAAGAAGCTCGAACGGCTGTGCCGGTACATCAGCCGCCCGGCGGTATCCGAGAAGCGGCTGTCGTTAACACGAGGCGGCAACGTGCGCTACCAGCTCAAGACGCCGTACCGGGACGGCACCACGCACGTCATTTTCGAACCATTGGATTTCATTGCAAGGCTGGCCGCCCTGGTACCGAAGCCCAGAGTCAACCTAACCCGCTTCCACGGGGTGTTCGCACCCAACAGTCGGCACCGGGCGTTGGTCACGCCGGCAAAACGGGGCAGGGGCAACAAGGTCAGGGTGGCTGATGAACCGGCAACACCAGCACAACGGCGAGCGTCGATGACATGGGCGCAACGGCTCAAGCGTGTTTTCAATATCGACATCGAGACCTGCAGCGGCTGCGGCGGCGCCATGAAAGTCATCGCCTGCATTGAAGACCCTATAGTGATCAAGCAGATCCTTGATCACCTGAAGCACAAAGCCGAAACCAGCGGGACCAGGGCGTTACCCGAAAGCCGGGCGCCACCGGCTGAGCTGCTCCTGGGTCTGTTTGACTGACGAGCCTGAAGGCCAACGATACCAATCAAAATGCTGCGTTCACAGCGCCGCGGCAGGGATCCGCCGTGCTGGTTGTCGGAAAAGGAGCCGCTAGTGGGAAAGAGGAGGGTAAATTTTCAGCGTTGCTGGCTCCCCGTCAGCCGGATTGGGTTGCATCGCAGGGGTGTCGAAAGAGTCAACTGCGGTCCAAAGCTGTTGGACTTGGGTGAAAAGGGCGTTTATTCTTCCTATACGTATGATTCAAACTGCAGATGAGTTACATTTGAAAGAAAAGGTGAAAAAACCAATTGAGAAATTATTGCATGTGCTTAATGCCTCAAATAAAAAATTAATTATTCAATACCGATCATTATGAAACTATCATTAATTGTTGCCATGGATAAAAATTTTGGCATTGGTAAAGACAACGATTTGTTATGGAAATTGCCGGCTGATATGAAATTCTTTAAAGAAACTTCAACAGGTCATGTAGTAATAACCGGACGTAAAAATTATGAATCTATTCCTGAGAAATTTAGACCCTTGCCAAATCGTGAAAATGCCGTTTTAACTCACCAAATCGGCTATCAAGCACCAGGAGCTCATGTCTTTTTTTCACTTACTGAATGTTTAGAGTTCTATAAAAATGAAACCGAAAGAACTGTTTTCATCATTGGTGGGGGACAAATTTATGCAGAAGTTATGCAGCGAAACATCCTTCAAGAAATGTATATCACACAAGTAGATGGAGTGTTTGACGCAGATACTTTTTTTCCTAAATTTTCTGAATCTGAGTGGAATAGTGAAACTGTACTGAAACAGGGTATTGATGAAAAACACGCTTTTGCTTTTGAAATAAAAAAATATACACGTAAATAACTCTAAAACTTACTGTTTTTGTTGAAATGTTTTGTATGTAACGGTTTCAAAACTTCAACGACCTTACTAACTTTGCCTCCTTATGATTTTATGTATAGCTGAAAAACCTTCTGTGGCAAAAGATATTGCCGAAGTAATTGGTGCAAAACAACGCAACAACGGCTTTTATGAAGGAAATGGCTATTGGGTAACCTGGACTTTTGGCCATCTGTGTACATTGAATGAACCCCATGATTACAAAGAAAATTGGAAATACTGGAAATTGGAAGATCTGCCAATTGTACCTAAAAAATTTGGCATTAAACTAATTGATAACGATGGAGTAAAAAGGCAATTTGCTGTTATTGAAAAATTGGTAGCATCTTGTTCTGAAGTCATCAATTGCGGGGATGCCGGGCAGGAAGGGGAGTTGATACAAAGATGGGTATTGGCACCTGGTCAAGAAAGCGGGCCATACCCACCAAGTGGCCAAGACGGGCGCGGTCACCCTGATCCAGCGTTTTGGATCGGCGCTCAATCTGAATGTTCACTTCCACATGCTGTTTCTCGACGGTGTGTATGTCGAGCAATCCCACGGCTCAGCGCGTTTCCGCTGGGTCAAGGCGCCGACCAGCCCAGAGCTCACCCAGCTGACGCACACCATCGCCCACCGGGTGGGTCGCTATCTGGAACGGCAAGGCCTGCTGGAACGGGATGTCGAAAACAGCTATCTGGCCTCGGATGCGGTGGATGACGACCCGATGACACCCCTGCTGGGGCACTCGATCACTTACCGTATCGCTGTCGGTTCACAGGCGGGGCGAAAGGTGTTCACTTTGCAAACTCTGCCGACCAGTGGTGATCCGTTCGGTGACGGGATTGGCAAGGTAGCCGGGTCCAGCCTGCACGCCGGCGTGGCGGCCAGGGCCGATGAACGCAAGAAGCTCGAACGGCTGTGCCGGTACATCAGCCGCCCGGCGGTATCCGAGAAGCGGCTGTCGTTAACACGAGGCGGCAACGTGCGCTACCAGCTCAAGACGCCGTACCGGGACGGCACCACGCACGTCATTTTCGAACCATTGGATTTCATTGCAAGGCTGGCCGCCCTGGTACCGAAGCCCAGAGTCAACCTAACCCGCTTCCACGGGGTGTTCGCACCCAACAGTCGGCACCGGGCGTTGGTCACGCCGGCAAAACGGGGCAGGGGCAACAAGGTCAGGGTGGCTGATGAACCGGCAACACCAGCACAACGGCGAGCGTCGATGACATGGGCGCAACGGCTCAAGCGTGTTTTCAATATCGACATCGAGACCTGCAGCGGCTGCGGCGGCGCCATGAAAGTCATCGCCTGCATTGAAGACCCTATAGTGATCAAGCAGATCCTTGATCACCTGAAGCACAAAGCCGAAACCAGCGGGACCAGGGCGTTACCCGAAAGCCGGGCGCCACCGGCTGAGCTGCTCCTGGGTCTGTTTGACTGACCCGTCCCAAACGATTCCGATCACGATGCTGCGGTAATTCAGCCGCGGCAGGGATGCGTTATGCCGGCGGCTTGGGTTGGCCCCGGCTGTCGGGAAAAACGGGTAAATTTTCGGCGGGATCGATGGCTACACGGGCCGGATTCAGAATCACCCACTGGCAAAGCAGGCCGTCATTCGCGGTCTACAGTGGCTGGACTTGGAGAAAAACGGCGTTTATTCTTCCTATACTCACAATCACTAAAAAATCTTGCGCATTGATTTTCAGTTCTATGTCTTTTAGGGCTTGTACTTTTCCGTCGTAAACCTTGTTTATTTTCTTAAAGGTTACGCTTGCCATCGGCTAATACTTTTTGCTCCTGTCACGATGTAGTTTGTCGAGTTTTGCCTGCTCGGCAATCAATCGGCTATATGCGCCTATAACCAATTTCTTTTTTTCTGGCGAAACCATTTTAGAGTATACATCAAACATGGCAAGCCATTGTTTGTATGTCCATTCCGAAATAAACGCCTCCTCGTGAAGATCGATTTGCTTTCGTATCCGCTTTTGTTGTTCGTATGAAAAAACTTTTTTTGTTTTTTCCTTAAAAAATCTGCCTGGCGCGGAATATACAAAAGCCAAGAAATCCCAGTAGTCGATTAGCGGCAATTTTTTTATGTCGCAGTATTCTTTTTTGTGAAAGTTCACAAAAAATATTGATACATTCGGGCTTGGCGAAAAGTCCGCTTTATCAAAGTTGTGAATGACTTTGATTTCGTAAATCGGCTTAAAAAGTAGCGACTTAAATCCATCTTGGCACAAAGGCTCACCTGCGTACTTATATACCGCCTCTTGTTGCATGACGAGATATAAATCCTCGGGCGTCCTTCCCGTCGTCAAAAGTTTGCTCAAAATATCCGCAGTCATGTTGAATGGTATGTTAGAAAAAACTTTGTACGGCTCGCTCGGCAAATCTACTGTTAGAAAGTCCCTGTTCAGCAGAACTAAATCCTCGTGCCCCTTTAATTGCTCAAGCAATCGCCTGTACAATTCCGCGTCGTACTCTATCGCAACAACTTGTCTACAGCGTCCAAGTAAGGCTCGAGTGATAATTCCTTTGCCGGGTCCGATTTCATAAACCAAATCATCGCAAGTTATATTGCTAAGTCCGACTAGTTTATTTACTAGTTGGGCATTGTGTAAAAAATTTTGAGAGTCTTTTATGTTGCGTTCCAATAGCCTACTCCTTTACCCGTGTGGCTATTTGATTTTTTGTTGCCGTTGGGTGTATCGTTATTGGTAAACTCGTATTTTTCATAGAGTTGCGTACTCTAATTCTATACAAGGCAATACTTAATATATTTTAGCATATATTTTAGCAAATATATTAGGAAAACACAATACATTTTAGAGTGGTTTCGAAAATAGTTAAATAAAAATGACTTGTAAAGGATATTCCCCGCAAAGGTTCAGTTCTGCCGTGCTGAAAAATTGCTTATTCGTAAAAGAATAGGCAGCTTTCTTTTTTGTTCGCCCCTTTTATTTCATAGAGTACTCAACTCTATTTACAATAGAGTGGGAGTGACTGGCACTCACAGGCAATGTCTGGCACTGGCTGGCATCACAGCTGAGACTTCAATATCTCGCAGCTGAGCGATAAACTGTATAAAAACACAGTATCGCAAGGATGCGGATCATGCCCCAAGTGGCGGCCAGGATGGCCAGCCGGGACGAGAACACTGGTCGTTACCAGCGTCACCGGCCCGAGCAAACCCTGCTCTATCGGATCGTCGAAGAATACTACCCGACGTTCGCTGCCCATTTGGCGGCGCAGGGCAGGGAACTGCCCGGTTATGTGCAACGCGAGTTTGACGCCTACCTCAAATGCGGCCGTCTCGAACACGGCTTTCTGCGGGTGCGTTGTGAGTCGTGTCACGCTGAGCACCTGGTTGCGTTCAGCTGCAAACGTCGGGGCTTCTGTCCTAGTTGTGGCGCACGGCGTATGGCCGAAAGCGCCGCGCTACTGGTCGATGAGGTTCTGCCCGTACAGCCCATGCGCCAATGGGTACTCAGCTTTCCCTTTCAATTGCGCTTTCTGTTCGCCAGCCGGCCGGAGGTCATGGGCCGGGTGTTGGGCATCGTTTACCGCGTCATCGCCACGCATCTGGTCAAGAAAGCGGGCTATACCCACCAAGCGGCCAAGACCGGTGCCGTCACCCTGATCCAGCGCTTCGGCAGTGCACTGAACCTCAACATTCACTTTCACATGCTGTTCCTCGATGGCGTGTACGTTGAGCGTCCCAATGGAACAGCCCGGTTCCTCTGGGTCAGGGCGCCGACCAGCGCCGAACTCACCCAACTGGCGCACACCATCGCCCATCGGGTCGGCCGCTATTTGGAGCGGCAAGGCCTACTGGAGCGGGATGCTGAAAACAGTTACCTGGCCTTGGATGCGGTGGATGAAGATGCGATGACTCCACTGCTGGGGCATTCCATCACGTATCGCATCGCCGTGGGGCCACAGGCAGGGCGCAAGGTGTTCACCCTGCAGACACTGCCCGCCTGCGACCCGGAAGATCAGTTTGGTGACATGCCCGGTAAGGTTGCCGGTTTCTCGCTACATGCCGGCGTAGCGGCCAAGGCCCATGAGCGCAGCAAACTCGAACGGCTGTGCCACTACATCAGCCGCCCGGCGGTATCCGAGAAGCGGCTGTCGTTAACACGAGGCGGCAACGTGCGCTACCAGCTCAAGACGCCGTACCGGGACGGCACCACGCACGTCATTTTCGAACCATTGGATTTCATTGCAAGGCTGGCCGCCCTGGTACCGAAGCCCAGAGTCAACCTAACCCGCTTCCACGGGGTGTTCGCACCCAACAGTCGGCACCGGGCGTTGGTCACGCCGGCAAAACGGGGCAGGGGCAACAAGGTCAGGGTGGCTGATGAACCGGCAACACCAGCACAACGGCGAGCGTCGATGACATGGGCGCAACGGCTCAAGCGTGTTTTCAATATCGACATCGAGACCTGCAGCGGCTGCGGCGGCGCCATGAAAGTCATCGCCTGCATTGAAGACCCTATAGTGATCAAGCAGATCCTTGATCACCTGAAGCACAAAGCCGAAACCAGCGGGACCAGGGCGTTACCCGAAAGCCGGGCGCCACCGGCTGAGCTGCTCCTGGGTCTGTTTGACTGACGAGCCTGAAGGCCAACGATACCAATCAAAATGCTGCGTTCACAGCGCCGCGGCAGGGATCCGCCGTGCTGGTTGTCGGAAAAGGAGCCGCTAGTGGGAAAGAGGAGGGTAAATTTTCAGCGTTGCTGGCTCCCCGTCAGCCGGATTGGGTTGCATCGCAGGGGTGTCGAAAGAGTCAACTGCGGTCCAAAGCTGTTGGACTTGGGTGAAAAGGGCGTTTATTCTTCCTATACGTTGTTCAGAATAACATTGTTCCGCCAACAATCAATTCGGTAGATATTGAACCTGAATATAGGGATATATTTAACTTGACGTTACACCAATCACAACAACGGCAAGTGAATTACGCAATGAGTAATACTTTTGGTTTTGGCGGACACATTGCCACAAGTATTTTTAAAAAATATGCTGAATAGAGAGTAGGTGCTAACTTCGGTTTGCTCGTGTTGGCGCTAAATCGAAAGTTCAAGTATCCCAACATGTTCCTTCGTATAGAAGTTAAAAGTTGGCAATTATCGTAGAACAACCTACAGACAACACCAATATGTAACCGATAAATAATTACAAAATATGACCGACAGAGTAAACATCATCAATAACTACATCGATGGATACAACCAATTTGATATCAAAAAAATGGTTGCAGACCTTGACGATAATATTGTTTTTGAAAACATTCAAAATAATGATATAAGTTTATCGCTGAAAGGGTTAACAGCGTTTAAACAACAGGCAGAAACAGCAAAAACATACTTTGCAAAGAGAACACAGACAGTTAAATCGTTTAGGCATTTTGACAACAGCACTGAAATAGAAATTGATTATACAGCAATTTTAGCAATTGACTTTCCGAACGGCTTAAAAAAAGGGCAAAAGCTAAAGTTATCAGGAAAATCCGTGTTTGAATTTAAAAAAAACAAAGTGATTAAATTGACAGACATTAGTTGACATTAAAACCAGCGAACAAGAATATGACTTTACTAAAACATAAAAAAATTACAATAATTGGTGCCGGGCCTGTTGGATTAACAATGGCGAGATTGTTACAGCAAAACGGCGTGGACATTACAGTTTACGAGAGAGACAAAGACCAAGATGCAAGGATTTTTGGTGGGACACTTGATCTGCACAGGGATTCGGGACAGGAAGCAATGAAAAGAGCGGGATTGTTACAAACTTATTATGACTTAGCTTTACCAATGGGTGTAAATATTGTTGATGAAAAGGGCAATATTTTAACCACAAAAAATGTAAGACCCGAAAATCGTTTTGACAATCCTGAAATAAACAGAAATGACTTAAGGACTATCCTATTAAATAGTTTACAAAATGATACCGTCATTTGGGATAGAAAACTTGTTACCCTTGAACCTGATAAGGAGAAGTGGATACTAACTTTTGAGGATAAATCGAGTGAAACAGCAGATCTGGTTATTATTGCCAATGGTGGAATGTCTAAAGTAAGAAAATTTGTTACCGACACGGAAGTTGAAGAAACAGGTACTTTCAATATACAAGCCGATATTCATCAACCGGAGGTGAACTGTCCTGGATTTTTTCAGCTTTGCAATGGAAACCGGCTAATGGCTGCTCATCAAGGTAATTTATTATTTGCGAATCCTAATAATAATGGTGCATTGCATTTTGGAATAAGTTTTAAAACACCTGATGAATGGAAAAGCAAAACGCGGGTAGATTTTCAAGACAGAAATAGTGTCGTTGATTTTCTCCTGAAAAAATTTTCCGATTGGGACGAACGCTACAAAGAACTGATTCGTTTGACATCATCTTTTGTAGGGTTAGCGACACGAATATTTCCCTTAGATAAGTCTTGGAAAAGTAAGCGTCCATTACCCATAACGATGATTGGAGATGCTGCTCATTTGATGCCTCCTTTTGCAGGACAAGGCGTAAACAGTGGGTTGATGGATGCCTTGATATTGTCGGATAATCTGACCAATGGGAAATTTAACAGCATTGAAGAGGCTATTGAAAATTATGAACAGCAAATGTTTGCTTATGGAAGAGAAGCACAGGCAGAATCAATAATAAACGAAACGGAAATGTTCAGCCTCGACTTTTCTTTCCAAAAACTAATGAATCTATAAAACAGAAAGGCGAGGAAATGAAAGAGAAAATAGTTGAAAAAAACGGAATAAGACTTTTTACCGAAAGTTTTGGATGTGAAAAAGATCCGGCAATACTCTTGATTGCGGGAGCAACGGTATCCATGTTGTATTGGGATGCTGAATTTTGCCAGAAACTATCTGAAAAGGGATTTTTTGTTATTCGCTACGACAATAGGGACGTAGGAAAATCTACTAATTACGAACCGGGTTCAACCCCCTATGATATTGTTGACTTAACCCATGATGCTATTTCAATTTTGGACGGCTATAAAATAGTCAAAGCCAATTTTGTGGGAATTTCACTGGGCGGACTGATTTCTCAAATAGCATCAATAAAATATGCCGACAGGGTAAGTTCAATAACACTAATCTCAACAGGTCCTTGGGGCGACTCAGACCCCACAATTCCTGAAATGGATACGCGTATTTTAGATTTTCACGGAAAAGCTGAAACCGTAGATTGGACAAATGAAGACAGTGTGGCAAATTATTTAATTCAAGGTGCTGAATTGATGAGCGGCAGGAAACAATTTGACAAACAAAGAAGTGAAAAACTGATTAGAGCCGAATTTAAAAGAGCTAATAACTATATAAGTATGTTCAATCATGCGGCACTGCAAGGTGGTGAAGAATACTGGAACAGATTGAGCGAAATCAATCAACCAACCTTAATTGTACACGGAACGGACGATAAAATATGGCATTTTAAGAATTCAGCAGTTTTACTTGAAAAGATAAACGGCTCAAAACTAATAACGCTTGATGGAACCGGACACGAACTACATTTCGAAGATTGGAATAAAATTATTGATGGAATAACGCAACATACAACAAATAACAAAAGAATGAACAAATAGGGTATTATGTATTTCCAAATCAACGGTTTAGAGATTGAAGCTAATATCAATGTGTTATGACGCTCAAGCTGGTGGAGCCGCTGCGCGAGCTGTTTAAAGATGAGGTGCGCAAGATCGGTATGGAGTTAGGTCTGCCCTACGACATGGTTTACCGTCATCCCTTCCCTGGCCCTGGCTTGGGTGTGCGTATTCTTGGCGAAGTAAAAAAAGAATATGCCGACAGGTTGCGCTTGGCTGATGCCATCTTTATCGAAGAGCTGTATGCCGCTGACCTGTATCACAAAACCAGCCAAGCCTTCGCTGTATTCTTGCCAGTGAAGTCGGTTGGCGTAGTGGGCGATGCCCGCCGCTATGAGTATGTGGTGGCATTGCGCGCAGTAGAAACTATCGATTTTATGACAGCGCGCTGGGCACACTTGCCGTATGAGTTTTTAGAAACGGTTTCTAGCCGCATCATTAATGAGATTCCCGGTATTTCGCGGGTAACCTACGATGTTTCCTCAAAGCCGCCGGCAACTATTGAGTGGGAGTGACGGGCACTGGCTGGCAATGTCTAGCAACGGCAGGCATTTCGGCTGAGGGTAAAAGAACTTTCCGCTAAGCGATAGACTGTATGTAAACACAGTATTGCAAGGACGCGGAACATGCCTCATGTGGCGGCCAGGACGGCCAGCCGGGATCGGGATACTGGTCGTTACCAGAGCCACCGACCCGAGCAAACCCTTCTCTATCAGATCGTTGACGAGTATTACCCGGCATTCGCTGCGCTTATGGCAGAGCAGGGAAAGGAATTGCCGGGCTATGTGCAACGGGAATTTGAAGAATTTCTCCAATGCGGGCGGCTGGAGCATGGCTTTCTACGGGTTCGCTGCGAGTCTTGCCACGCCGAGCACCTGGTCGCTTTCAGCTGTAAGCGTCGCGGTTTCTGCCCGAGCTGTGGGGCGCGGCGGATGGCCGAAAGTGCCGCCTTGCTGGTTGATGAAGTACTGCCTGAACAACCCATGCGTCAGTGGGTGTTGAGCTTCCCGTTTCAGCTGCGTTTCCTGTTTGCCAGCCGGCCCGAGATCATGGGGTGGGTGCTGGGCATCGTTTACCGCGTCATTGCCACGCACCTGGTCAAGAAAGCGGGCCATACCCACCAAGTGGCCAAGACGGGCGCGGTCACCCTGATCCAGCGTTTTGGATCGGCGCTCAATCTGAATGTTCACTTCCACATGCTGTTTCTCGACGGTGTGTATGTCGAGCAATCCCACGGCTCAGCGCGTTTCCGCTGGGTCAAGGCGCCGACCAGCCCAGAGCTCACCCAGCTGACGCACACCATCGCCCACCGGGTGGGTCGCTATCTGGAACGGCAAGGCCTGCTGGAACGGGATGTCGAAAACAGCTATCTGGCCTCGGATGCGGTGGATGACGACCCGATGACACCCCTGCTGGGGCACTCGATCACTTACCGTATCGCTGTCGGTTCACAGGCGGGGCGAAAGGTGTTCACTTTGCAAACTCTGCCGACCAGTGGTGATCCGTTCGGTGACGGGATTGGCAAGGTAGCCGGGTCCAGCCTGCACGCCGGCGTGGCGGCCAGGGCCGATGAACGCAAGAAGCTCGAACGGCTGTGCCGGTACATCAGCCGCCCGGCGGTATCCGAGAAGCGGCTGTCGTTAACACGAGGCGGCAACGTGCGCTACCAGCTCAAGACGCCGTACCGGGACGGCACCACGCACGTCATTTTCGAACCATTGGATTTCATTGCAAGGCTGGCCGCCCTGGTACCGAAGCCCAGAGTCAACCTAACCCGCTTCCACGGGGTGTTCGCACCCAACAGTCGGCACCGGGCGTTGGTCACGCCGGCAAAACGGGGCAGGGGCAACAAGGTCAGGGTGGCTGATGAACCGGCAACACCAGCACAACGGCGAGCGTCGATGACATGGGCGCAACGGCTCAAGCGTGTTTTCAATATCGACATCGAGACCTGCAGCGGCTGCGGCGGCGCCATGAAAGTCATCGCCTGCATTGAAGACCCTATAGTGATCAAGCAGATCCTTGATCACCTGAAGCACAAAGCCGAAACCAGCGGGACCAGGGCGTTACCCGAAAGCCGGGCGCCACCGGCTGAGCTGCTCCTGGGTCTGTTTGACTGACGAGCCTGAAGGCCAACGATACCAATCAAAATGCTGCGTTCACAGCGCCGCGGCAGGGATCCGCCGTGCTGGTTGTCGGAAAAGGAGCCGCTAGTGGGAAAGAGGAGGGTAAATTTTCAGCGTTGCTGGCTCCCCGTCAGCCGGATTGGGTTGCATCGCAGGGGTGTCGAAAGAGTCAACTGCGGTCCAAAGCTGTTGGACTTGGGTGAAAAGGGCGTTTATTCTTCCTATACGTCAGCCGGATTGGGTTGCATCGCAGGGGTGTCGAAAGAGTCAACTGCGGTCCAAAGCTGTTGGACTTGGGTGAAAAGGGCGTTTATTCTTCCTATACGTCACAAAACTTTATGAAGATTACGCAGTCGCTTCCTATTCTGATAACATCCAAAGAAATATCATCAACAGCATTGAAAACTTTTGGGAACGAGGCGCTATTGCCCAAAATAATGACGAAAGTGATGATGAATAACACTCATCGTATTGTCCTTGTTATTCAAGGCTCACAATAGCCGAACTATTATTTCAATCGCAAGCATATAAAGCGCATCAATATCCCTGCGATTGAATAATATATACGTGAGTGATGTTATTCAACGCTGATTAAAATTTGGGTTGAAAAGGATACTTTATCCAGCCATTTTCTGCCCTATGTAACTGTGACTCTATGCCGATATTAGATAGAAAAGTCGCATCATGTGAAATGATGATTAATGTGCCTTGATAGTGATTCAGCATTGCTTCTAGTGCAGAGAGTGATTCAAGATCCAAATGGTTACTAGGCTCATCAAGCAGTAATAGCCCTGACGGCGTCTGATCATACAATATCATCGCTAATGCCGCTTTTAACTTCTCTCCCCCACTTAAATATTGGCTCTCTCTTTCAATATGAGATGCTGTTAATCCCAATTGCGCCAATTGCATACGCAACTGTGAAATCTCATCTTTTGTTCTTCCTTGTGATATTTGCTCAAGAACGGATTGTTGCGGATTTAAGATCGTTAAATGTTGATCTAAATAGGCTGTTTTTACATAATGAGTCGCCTGACCACTTTCGGGGGATAAACTACCGGCGATCACCTTTAATAATAATGTTTTACCGATTCCATTATCACCGACAATGGCAATTCGCTCGCCCGAGCGAATCACTTGATTCAAGGCTTCCAAATCTGAGGGCATAAAGGGAAGCTGAATATTCTCAAGCTTAACCGCAATATCAGGTTGATTAGTTAATGCCGGAATCTGATGCAGATGAATGCTTGTGGCAGTATCCAGATTTGCCCTTGCAGAATCAATGCGAGATTGCCCCTCTTTTTGAATCCGATCGAGTTTTTGTTGCGTTTTACCACTCGTTAGATCACTTCTATTTTTCTGAGCATCCATCAAAATTTTGGCCTGATTCTGATTGCCGCGAGCTTTATTAGCAGCACTCGTGCGTTTTTGCTGTCTCTCAATTTGCTGCTGAATCACAGCTTGACGTTGCTTCTCTTGGGATTTAACAGAATTTAAAATTTCAACGGCTCTCTCGGCAGCTTCTGCTTTATAGATGCGATATTCTTCATAACTACCGGTAAACCATTCAAGCCCACTCGGCGTTAATTCCACAATATTAGTTAATTGGTTAAGGAAAAAGCGATCATGAGAGATCAAAATAATTGTCCCCGTCCACAACTGCATTAAATCCCACAACTTCTCTTTTTGAGAATGATCAAGATGATTGCTTGGCTCATCTAAAATCAAAATCTCTTTTTGCGAAAGAAATGCAACTGCAATACGAATACGCATCTGCTCCCCACCACTTAATATCATCGCCGGGGAATCAAGTAATAAATTTGGAAGACCGAGTTTTGCTAATAATGATAGCGCTTCAGTTTCAATCGCCCACTGGTCTCCAACAATTGCAAAATCTTCCTCAAGAACTGAGCCTTGCTCAATTCTGCGTAATGCCGCCATCACATGATCAATACCCAATAGTTCAGCAACCGTAGTCTCTTCTGAAATCACATAATGTTGCGAGAGATAAAAAACATGGTCACTATTGAGAATAGTGCCTGATGTGGGTAATAAAATACCCGCACATAATTGCGCCAATACTGTTTTACCGACACCATTACGCCCAATCAACGCTGTGATTTTTGCAGTAAAAGTACCTGATAAATCAGAAAAAAGTGTCTCGCCATTATTCTGTTTAAAAGAGACGGATTGAAGCTGTAAGAAATTTGCCATAAAGCACTCCTTGAGATAGATGATTATTCATAGTTATATTCATATATTAAAAAAGTTACTTATTCATGCAAAAGCCTCATCAAAACACCGGAGTTGTGTGCCATCTATGGTACGACAATCATCTTATAAATTCAATTTCGTCATCATTTCAGCTTAAGAAACTCCTGAAGAACTCCTGAAGACTCTATATTGCTGGCACGAGATTTTCAAAATCGTGCAAGTATTCGATCCAGCTTTTAATCAACTCTTGATAATATCCAACTAAGTGTCCTTAAAACAGATTTCACCACATAACTGCTTCAATCTTAAAATGGACCAAGACTCTTACTACAGTCATTACAGTCATTTGGGCTTATGAAGAGTTATGAAGACTTGTACTGCTGGCGCGTGATCGTGAAAAGAATGCAAGCATTCGACCCAGCCATGATTCAGCAGATATTATGTTGTCAGATTTTTTAAACCGCTTTGACAATAAATCTGAATATTAAAACATTGAGACAATAAAAAAAGTGGGTATAGATATATACCCACTTTAAACGCTATTCTCAGAGAACACTCAGAAAATGTTCAGAGATTGACGGCTGATTAATCATTCGGATTAGAACCGACATCATAGTCAGAGCGCATCTCATAGTTTTGAATGAAGTAATGGTGACTTGTATATTGGTCAACAATGTCATTCATGATGTTCTCTTTGGTATAACCCATGATGTCATAACCTTTACTACCATCATCAAGATAAACTTCTGCACGGAAATATTTCTGATCTTCCTGCGCGGATTCTTCATCTAATAGTGTAAAGCTTGGCTTGAGATAATGCTTCGCTTTAACGCGATAGATAAAGTTCGCATTATCACCATGATCAATCACGATACGAATATCATCATCTTTCTCCGTATCAATGGTCACAGCTAAACCTTGCTTCACAAACTCGGCTTTGACATCTTCAAATGCCGGCAATACCACAAGATTCATAAACTTAATGACGTTATCACGACGTTGATAGACCGTTACGTTACGAAGACGTTTCTGCCAACCACCTGAATCGCGAGTACTTGGCTGAACATACATATTCGCTTTACTGCGAATATCAATCTTCCCGATATCCATTCTCAAAGCTTTAAATAATCCATAAATAGAGATCAATATCACAATACTAAATGGGAATGCTGTTGTTGTTGATACTGCTTGTAAGGTGCCAAGGCCCCCATTTAAGAGTAAAACGATCGCAATCACACCTGTAATTGAACCCCAGAATATGCGCTGCCACAATGGCGTGACTTCTACATCTTTCTTACTTGAGAGCATATCCATCACAAGCGCACCTGAGTCCGCTTATGATCATGTTGGATCAACAGCAGTTGAAGGCTTAGCCGCTAAACCAATCATTGATATTGATTTGATTGTAGAAAATCCTGAAGATGAAGCATCTTATCTTCTAGCTTTGGAAGCATTGGGTTATGAGCTGACGATTCGTGAACCATCGTGGTATCAGCATCGTATGCTGAAATTGCACCATCCTATGGTGAATTTGCATGTATTTGGTAAGGATTGTCCTGAATATTATCGCCACTTGCATACGCCGTAAAATGGCGCATTTATCCGCTCAAAATAAATTTTTTTACAAGAAATTTCTGAGCATGGTATTTTTGATGGTATTGTGAATATGCTTCTTTGTAACTGTTTGAAAATAAATAGAAATATGCACTCATTTACAATCGAGTGGGAGTGACTGGCACTCACAGGCAATGTCTGGCACTGGCTGGCATCACAGCTGAGACTTCAATATCTCGCAGCTGAGCGATAAACTGTATAAAAACACAGTATCGCAAGGATGCGGATCATGCCCCAAGTGGCGGCCAGGATGGCCAGCCGGGACGAGAACACTGGTCGTTACCAGCGTCACCGGCCCGAGCAAACCCTGCTCTATCGGATCGTCGAAGAATACTACCCGACGTTCGCTGCCCATTTGGCGGCGCAGGGCAGGGAACTGCCCGGTTATGTGCAACGCGAGTTTGACGCCTACCTCAAATGCGGCCGTCTCGAACACGGCTTTCTGCGGGTGCGTTGTGAGTCGTGTCACGCTGAGCACCTGGTTGCGTTCAGCTGCAAACGTCGGGGCTTCTGTCCTAGTTGTGGCGCACGGCGTATGGCCGAAAGCGCCGCGCTACTGGTCGATGAGGTTCTGCCCGTACAGCCCATGCGCCAATGGGTACTCAGCTTTCCCTTTCAATTGCGCTTTCTGTTCGCCAGCCGGCCGGAGGTCATGGGCCGGGTGTTGGGCATCGTTTACCGCGTCATCGCCACGCATCTGGTCAAGAAAGCGGGCTATACCCACCAAGCGGCCAAGACCGGTGCCGTCACCCTGATCCAGCGCTTCGGCAGTGCACTGAACCTCAACATTCACTTTCACATGCTGTTCCTCGATGGCGTGTACGTTGAGCGTCCCAATGGAACAGCCCGGTTCCTCTGGGTCAGGGCGCCGACCAGCGCCGAACTCACCCAACTGGCGCACACCATCGCCCATCGGGTCGGCCGCTATTTGGAGCGGCAAGGCCTACTGGAGCGGGATGCTGAAAACAGTTACCTGGCCTTGGATGCGGTGGATGAAGATGCGATGACTCCACTGCTGGGGCATTCCATCACGTATCGCATCGCCGTGGGGCCACAGGCAGGGCGCAAGGTGTTCACCCTGCAGACACTGCCCGCCTGCGACCCGGAAGATCAGTTTGGTGACATGCCCGGTAAGGTTGCCGGTTTCTCGCTACATGCCGGCGTAGCGGCCAAGGCCCATGAGCGCAGCAAACTCGAACGGCTGTGCCACTACATCAGCCGCCCGGCGGTATCCGAGAAGCGGCTGTCGTTAACACGAGGCGGCAACGTGCGCTACCAGCTCAAGACGCCGTACCGGGACGGCACCACGCACGTCATTTTCGAACCATTGGATTTCATTGCAAGGCTGGCCGCCCTGGTACCGAAGCCCAGAGTCAACCTAACCCGCTTCCACGGGGTGTTCGCACCCAACAGTCGGCACCGGGCGTTGGTCACGCCGGCAAAACGGGGCAGGGGCAACAAGGTCAGGGTGGCTGATGAACCGGCAACACCAGCACAACGGCGAGCGTCGATGACATGGGCGCAACGGCTCAAGCGTGTTTTCAATATCGACATCGAGACCTGCAGCGGCTGCGGCGGCGCCATGAAAGTCATCGCCTGCATTGAAGACCCTATAGTGATCAAGCAGATCCTTGATCACCTGAAGCACAAAGCCGAAACCAGCGGGACCAGGGCGTTACCCGAAAGCCGGGCGCCACCGGCTGAGCTGCTCCTGGGTCTGTTTGACTGACGAGCCTGAAGGCCAACGATACCAATCAAAATGCTGCGTTCACAGCGCCGCGGCAGGGATCCGCCGTGCTGGTTGTCGGAAAAGGAGCCGCTAGTGGGAAAGAGGAGGGTAAATTTTCAGCGTTGCTGGCTCCCCGTCAGCCGGATTGGGTTGCATCGCAGGGGTGTCGAAAGAGTCAACTGCGGTCCAAAGCTGTTGGACTTGGGTGAAAAGGGCGTTTATTCTTCCTATACGTGCCGCGTTCCAGGCGGCGACTATGAGGGCTATGTCGATGCCCATGTGCGCCGGCTGGAGGCGCTACGCCGGGCCGGTATCGTCGAGCGGATCGACGCCGACCAATGGCGCATCCCCGATGATCTGGTCAGCCGTGCCGCCGCCCATGACGCCGGCCGAGACAGTCAGGCCAGCGTTCGCGTCCTTTCCCCGGTCGATCTGAACAAACAGATCGGATCGGACGGCGCGACCTGGCTGGACCGGCGCAACCTTCTCGCCATCCTGCGGGAGCGCGAGGTAGCCGGCGTCGGATCGGATATGGCTTTGAGTAAGGGCCTGCCGTTCCGCGCCGCCACGGACGGCGAGAGCGTCAGCGGCAAGTTTACCGGAACCGTGCATCTATCGAGCGGCAAGTTCGCCGTGGTCGAGAAATCCCATGAGTTCACCCTTGTCCCGTGGCGGCCGATCATCGACCGCCAACTCGGCCGCGAGGTTATGGGCATCGTGCAGGGCGGGTCGGTGTCGTGGCAGTTAGGGCGGCAGAGGGGGCTGGAACGCTGAGTGCGCCCATGCCGCATTGCGAAGCAAAAGATAATCTGATAAAATGTAGCAATTCATATTCGTAAGCGTGGAGTAATCAGATGGGAAATTCCAAGTCAGCAGACAAGTAAGCCGCAACAACCAGTATTGTTGTTGCGGCGCTCTGTAAGGCTAGTCTCATCTGATTGCTGACGAGCAGACGTCGCCCGGTATTCCTTAATCTTAATCGAGGGTTGATTCGTCATGACCACCACACGCCCCGCGTGGGCCTATACGCTGCCGGCAGCACTGCTGCTGATGGCTCCTTTCGACATCCTCGCTTCACTGGCGATGGATATTTATCTCCCTGTCGTTCCAGCGATGCCCGGCATCCTGAACACGACGCCCGCTATGATCCAACTCACGTTGAGCCTCTATATGGTGATGCTCGGCGTGGGCCAGGTGATTTTTGGTCCGCTCTCAGACAGAATCGGGCGACGGCCAATTCTACTTGCGGGCGCAACGGCTTTCGTCATTGCGTCTCTGGGAGCAGCTTGGTCTTCAACTGCACCGGCCTTTGTCGCTTTCCGTCTACTTCAAGCAGTGGGCGCGTCGGCCATGCTGGTGGCGACGTTCGCGACGGTTCGCGACGTTTATGCCAACCGTCCTGAGGGTGTCGTCATCTACGGCCTTTTCAGTTCGATGCTGGCGTTCGTGCCTGCGCTCGGCCCTATCGCCGGAGTATTGATCGGCGAGTTCTTGGGATGGCAGGCGATATTCATTACTTTGGCTATACTGGCGATGCTCGCACTCCTAAATGCGGGTTTCAGGTGGCACGAAACCCGCCCTCTGGATCAAGTCAAGACGCGCCGATCTGTCTTGCCGATCTTCGCGAGTCCGGCTTTTTGGGTTTACACTGTCGGCTTTAGCGCCGGTATGGGCACCTACTTCGTCTTCTTCTCGACGGCTCCCCGTGTGCTCATAGGCCAAGCGGAATATTCCGAGATCGGATTCAGCTTTGCCTTCGCCACTGTCGCGCTTGTAATGATCGTGACAACCCGTTTCGCGAAGTCCTTTGTCGCCAGATGGGGCATCGCAGGATGCGTGGCGCGTGGGATGGCGTTGCTTGTTTGCGGAGCGGTCCTGTTGGGGATCGGCGAACTTTACGGCTCGCCGTCATTCCTCACCTTCATCCTACCGATGTGGGTTGTCGCGGTCGGTATTGTCTTCACGGTGTCCGTTACCGCGAACGGCGCTTTGGCAGAGTTCGACGACATCGCGGGATCAGCGGTCGCGTTCTACTTCTGCGTTCAAAGCCTGATAGTCAGCATTGTCGGGACATTGGCGGTGGCACTTTTAAACGGTGACACAGCGTGGCCCGTGATCTGTTACGCCACGGCGATGGCGGTACTGGTTTCGTTGGGGCTGGTGCTCCTTCGGCTCCGTGGGGCTGCCACCGAGAAGTCGCCAGTCGTCTAACCGACGACTGGTAGCAGGCCCGCTCCGATGCGGCGCACTAACCATCGAAACCTCGTGAATGTCGGTATCCTGTCTGGCAGGATACCGCTCATTTCCCTTGTTCAGTTCATCGCCGTCGCCGAGCATCTGAATTTTCGGCATGCGGCCAAGGCACTTGGTATCAGCCAGTCGAGCGTCAGCGCGCGTGTGAAAGCGCTGGAGGATAACCTTGGTGTCCTGCTATTTGAGCGCCATGCGCGGGGCGTTCGGCTAACAGACGCAGGCAGGCACTTCATGGAGCGTGTCACGGCGGGTGTCGATCAACTCGATCACGCAGTGAAGACCGCGGAGTGACGGGCACTGGCTGGCAATGTCTAGCAACGGCAGGCATTTCGGCTGAGGGTAAAAGAACTTTCCGCTAAGCGATAGACTGTATGTAAACACAGTATTGCAAGGACGCGGAACATGCCTCATGTGGCGGCCAGGACGGCCAGCCGGGATCGGGATACTGGTCGTTACCAGAGCCACCGACCCGAGCAAACCCTTCTCTATCAGATCGTTGACGAGTATTACCCGGCATTCGCTGCGCTTATGGCAGAGCAGGGAAAGGAATTGCCGGGCTATGTGCAACGGGAATTTGAAGAATTTCTCCAATGCGGGCGGCTGGAGCATGGCTTTCTACGGGTTCGCTGCGAGTCTTGCCACGCCGAGCACCTGGTCGCTTTCAGCTGTAAGCGTCGCGGTTTCTGCCCGAGCTGTGGGGCGCGGCGGATGGCCGAAAGTGCCGCCTTGCTGGTTGATGAAGTACTGCCTGAACAACCCATGCGTCAGTGGGTGTTGAGCTTCCCGTTTCAGCTGCGTTTCCTGTTTGGGGTCGTTTGCGGGAAGGGGCGGAATCCTACGCTAAGGCTTTGGCCAGCGATATTCTCCGGTGAGATTGATGTGTTCCCAGGGGATAGGAGAAGTCGCTTGATATCTAGTATGACGTCTGTCGCACCTGCTTGATCGCGGCCGCGATAGCTAGATCGCGTTGCTCCTCTTCTCCATCCGCGTTCCAAGCTGCGGAAAGGCACCCATAAGCGTACGCCTGGTCGAGCAGGCGACGCGGATCGACGTCCAGCGCACGAGAGAATGCGTCCGCCATCTGTGCAATGCGTCTAGGATCGAGACAAAGGTCGTCTCTGTCAGCCGGATCGTAGAACATATTGGCGGCGCCAAAGCCCACTTCACCGACCAGACCGACGGGATCTATCACCAGCCAGCCGCGACTGGAGAACATGATGTTTTCATGATGCAGATCGCCATGTAGCCCACGCAGTTCCGAGGCATTGCTCATCATTTGATCGGCTATAATCGCCGCGTGGACGTAGTCAGTTTGACAACCTGCGTTTTGATCATCGCGCGCCCGCTGAAACAAAGCTGCAAAGCGATCCCGGATCGGGAGAAGGGCAGAAGGCAGGGGTTCCTCAGATGCGGCATACAGCTTCGCCATTAGTTCCGCTGCAATTTCGGTCGCCTGGTAGTCGCCGTGCTCGGCAACGATGTGAGAGAGCATTCGCTCCCCGGCATATTCGAGCAACATCAGATTGTTCTCACGACCGAGCAACCGGACTGCTCCCCTCCCATTGCGCCATACCAGATAGTCGGCCCCGCGCAGTTCATCAGCAATGTCTTCTATAGGTTTCAATCCCTTGACGATTGCAGGAGTCCCGTCTGGCAATGAAACTTTCCAAACGAGGCTGGAAAAGGTGTCCGCAATGAGAACAGGTTGCGAAACGTGCCAATGAGCAGGAAAAACAGGCGGCATGAACATCAACCCCAAGTCAGAGGGTCCAATCGCAGATAGAAGGCAAGGCGTTCGCGGTCGGGGGCTTCGATCCCCAATACATTGAATAGGACAGCGAAGGCGCGCTCTGCTTCATCTGGCGCTGCCCAGTTCTCTTCGGCGTTAGCAATCATGAGTGCCAAATCGGCATAGCGATCTGCTGTTCCGAGCCGCCCAAGGTCGATCAGACCCGTGCATTGAAGAGTTTTAGGGTCCACCATGAAGTTCGGCATGCAGGGATCACCATGGCAAACAACCATATCGGTGCGCTCTTGGTCGAGCCGCACCGGTAGCTCTCGTTCGACACGAGCCAAAAGATCGAGCTGCGGCGTACTCTTGTCCTCGTCCGGTAAGAAGTCGGGATTGACGGCATTGCGGGACACCACATCAACGGCGCGTCCGAACATTCGCGACAGCCTGCGCTCAAACGGACATTGATCAACCGATAGGCTGTGAACAGCGCCAAGTTGCTGCCCCATTGACGGCCACGCTTTGAGCAAATCCGCTCCAGACAGATCAGCCGCCGGTACTCCCGGAATTGCCGTTATCACCAAGCATGCACCCTCCTGTTCCTCCTGCCAGTTGATGACCTCGGGGCAAGCCACACCTCGACCTTTGAGCCAAATGAGGCGGTCACGCTCTCCAGCGAGCTCACCGCGGCGGGAAGCAGGTGCGATTTTCGCGAAGGCATGCCCGTCACCACGTCGAAAAACAAAATCACCAGATTCTCCGCCTCTGACAGGCAACCAGTCAGAATGCGATTCACCAAAAAAAATATTAGTTCGATTCAATGGAGGTTCCTTCAGTTTTCTGATGAAGCGCGAATATAGAGAAATATCCCGAATGTGCAGTTAACGAATTCTTGCGGTTTCTTTCAGCGCCGCCAATACCGCCAGCCCGTCGCGCAAGGGGCGCGGCTCGTGTGTGCGGATGAAGTCAGCTCCACCTGCGGCGGCGGCAAGCTCTGCAGCGAGTGTCGCGGCCCCGACATCCCCCGGACCACGGCCTGTGAGCGCGCGCAGAAAGGATTTGCGCGAAACAGACAGAAGCACCGGCAAATCGAAGCGCAGCCGCAATTCATCGAACCGCGCCAGCACCGAGAGCGAGGTTTCGGGAGCAGCCCCCAGAAAAAACCCCATGCCGGGATCAAGGACAAGGCGGTTGCGTTTGATACCGGCACCCGTCAGCGCCGCGATGCGCGCGTCAAAGAACGCCGCAATGTGATCCATGATGTCGCCAGCGGGTGCCTCGCGCCGATCTGCCTGCCCGTCTTGCACCGAATGCATAACGACGAGTTTGGCAGATGATTTCGCCAATTGCGGATAGAACGCAGCGTCTGGAAAACCGCGAATATCATTGAGATAGGCCACACCACGCGACAAGGCATAGGCTTGCGTCGCGGGTTGATAACTGTCGAGCGAGACGGGAATGCCATCTGCCTTGAGCGCGTCCAGCACCGGCGCGATACGCGCGATTTCTGTGTCGGACGAAACAGGCGCGGCGTCGGGATTGCTGGATGCCGGACCGAGGTCGATCACATCTGCCCCCTCGGCCATCAGCTTACGCGCCTGCGCAATGGCTGCGTCTGGCGCCAGATACCGGCCTCCATCGGAGAAACTGTCCGAGGTTATGTTGACGATGCCGAAAATGATGAGCGATTTATTCATGGGGGCTTCTATAATAATAATAATCGAGCATGAGTCTCATACGGATGCTCGGGTCGAAAGGGAATCCCCAGGCGAGTAACCTGTTTGCGGTGATCCATTAGCTGCAGGAGCAGAATAGCATACATCTGGAAGCAAAGCCAGGAAAGCGGCCTATGGAGCTGTGCGGCAGCGCTCAGTAGGCAATTTTTCAAAATATTGTTAAGCCTTTTCTGAGCATGGTATTTTTCATGGTATTACCAATTAGCAGGAAAATAAGCCATTGAATATAAAAGATAAAAATGCCTTGTTTACAATAGAGTGGGATAAATGGACGCTAAAGAACTGAACCACATGATAGCTGAGGCCTACAGCCGGGATTTGCAAAAGCCTGAGCTGGTATCGTTCAAAGAGGTGAGTCGCTGGGGGCGTAAGTACGGTTTCCCCGTCGTATGCACTCTGGCCGATGAAAGTGAAGAAAAGCAGATCCACTGGGCTGCCAGTTTGCTCATTCAAGTAGCCGGTACTTGGCCGCGAGAAGATATGCCGGAATTGCTCACACCGGAACGGGGCTCCGCGCTGTTCAACGATGCGATGCAGTTATTGGCGAATGGGCTTGGAGCAGCAAATCAATTGCGCTGACAGCACAAACCTTGTCAATAAGCGGCCTTCATGGCCGTTTTTTTGTTTAAAGTTTGTTTTAACAGAACCATAATTAGATATTGCAGTATCATTTTATGATCGCTACAATCTTTCACATGTGAAAGTTTGGGGGTGGTCTTGATCACCTGCGAGAAACCAAAATAGAGGTGGGTATGGCAAAAGTAATCAGCTTCGCCAACCAGAAAGGCGGAGTGGGTAAGAGTACCCTCTGTATCCAGCAGGCCTTTTATCTGGCGTTACAGAAGAAAAAGAAAGTGCTGGTCTTGGATATGGATGGTCAGGGGAACACGTCCTCTCGACTGGCCCCCAGACGAGAGCTTGAGGATGGTGACTACGAGCCCATCCTCACAGGAACCAAAACCGCAGAGCTGTTCGCTTACGAGCTGGACGGCATTGAGGTCATGCACTGCCCTTGCGGTGCAGACCTCATTCATACGCCGAAAAACGACCCGGATCTGTTTGAGATGGAGGCTGTGCCTCTTGACCAGGCCATGAATCCGGCTCGCCATTTGGCTGAGCTGTTTGAGAACTACGACTACGTGCTGATTGATTGTCCGCCTAGCCTCGGCAGAAAGCTGGTGGCAGCGTTGGTGATGTCTACCCATGTGGCATGTCCAGTAAAGCTCTCTGGCTTCGCTGTGGACGGCGTAGAAGGTCTCCTGAACACGATTATTGGTGTGCGCGAGGCGTACAACCAAGATTTGGAGATCCTGGGCATCGTGATCAACGACATGGACCGCTCTGTCAATCACGACAAAGCCCTCAAGTCGCTGGAGAACACAGTTCCGGATCTGTTGTTTGAGAACAAAATTATGCACCGGCCTCCGCTCGATACGGCGACGACTGATGGCATCCCTGTCTGGGAGCTTCGCTATGGACATGTCGCGGCCAAAGAAGTTGAGGCGGTGTTGGAAGAACTATTAGAGAAGGTGGGCTAAGCGATGGCATTGAACAATTTAAAAGGCCTGTCCGAACTTGCTAAAGCCGCCAAAGGCAAGAAAGGCAAAGAGGTTCTTACCGTACCTGTTGACGACGTTGTATCCAAGGTCCAGGTTCGTAAGCGCTTCCGTAACATTGAAGAGCTGGCGGCAACCTTGCTGACCGAAGGGCAGCAGTCTCCGATCATCGTGTTCCCGAAGAACGAAGAAGGCAAGTTCGTCATCCAAAAAGGGGAGCGGCGTTGGAGAGCGTGTAAACACGCTGGTATCGAGACCATTGACTTGGTGGTGAATGATAAGGTCCAGAACAACTTGGACGAGACTGCTGGTGAGCTGATCGAAAACATCCAGCGGGATGACTTGACTCCGGTAGAGATTGCCGAGGCGTTAAACCTGTTTATTGAAGAAGGTTGGAAGCAAAAGGATATTGCTGATCGGCTCGGTAAGAATATCACTTTCGTATCTACGCATCTGTCGTTGCTCAAGCTACCTGACTGTGTGCGTGAGTTATACGATAATGAAGTATGTTCTGATACAGAGACCTTGAATAACCTTCGTCTCTTGTTCGATCTGAATGAAGAAAGATGTCGCGCCGTCTGCGCGGTGGCTATGTCTGACGGGATTACTCGTAAACAAAGCCGTGAGCTGCTGAATGATGCCAAACGTATCAAAGACGAAATGGAAAAAGGCCCACTGACTGGCTCCCACCAGAATGATGAGCTTGGCGCTGGCAACACCGACGAGCAATCCCTCAACTCGGGTGGGGATGGTACGTCGGAACAAACCGGGAATGACGACCTGAACCTTGCCCAGGAGGAACTGGAAGGGGGTAAAAATTCCAATGGTCAGGACGATGATGACGAAGACCCTTTGCGTGATGAAGAGGGTGAGCACAAAGATCCTGTCAAGCAGCCAGATAACAGCGGCAAGGACAAAGATGAAGAAGGCGGTGATGCTCTTCCTCCTCTGCCGAAGGACAAGGAATGGAAGAACGTCCGGGCTGACAGTTTGATTTTTGCTGTCAACGTTAACCTGGATGGCGAGACCAAACGTGGAGTCATCATGACCGACCGTGTTGCTCTGGTTCCGTCTACTGTCTGGGTTAAAACGCTCGATGGCGAAGGCAAGGAAAAGCATGTTCATGTGCCTGTGTCAGACATTGAACTCCTGAGTGTCGAAGGCTAATAAAGGAGGCCCAGCCAGAGAGGTTGGGCCTGTCAAGAACAGGTGAATATGAAGATCTCACAGGACATGAAAAGAAAATTTGCTTTGGTGAATGCCCTGTCTAAAACGGAGAAGCCAAGTCTCCAAGACCTTCACAAGGCAACAAATATTCCTGAATCAACGATCAAGAGACAGTTGTCTGCCCTGCGTGATGAGTTCGGAATGAATATCTTGTTCGTCAGGGAGTCTACCGGCGAACGAGGTGCCACCGGCTACTACATGCTGACAGACTGGGGGATCTTAGACAGGTCTTCGTTCTTGAACCGGTACGGAAAACTGTAAGGTGCCATAGAGCAGCGCATTGAATGCAAAACCCGCCAATCGGCGGGTTTTTTTATGCTGCCACGGTAGCGGCGGTTGCTGGAGGTTTTTCGGCGTAGTAGGCGATGTTCTTGGTTCGTCTGCTAAGGGTGTCTATGCCGACGATACTCAGCGTTTTGGGAGTGGTATTGCGGGACTCGAAATAATGGAATAGCTGGATCATGCAGCACTTCACCATCAACGGATCGATGTCTTCCAGGTAGATTGAGGCTTCTCTCAATGCTTCGGGACCGTGGTTCTCGATCAGGTTTTCCATCCAGTGAATGGCGTTGATGCCAGAACCACAGCAGGGCTCATAAAAGTCTGCCGAAGACTGTGAGCCAACAATGAGTGACATCAAGCGGCCAATCTCTGGAGGAGTGGGGAAGTAATTGGTGCCCTTCTTGTGGAAGCCAGACATGCTTAGGACGTAACCCAAAACATCGCTGGTGGGGTCGCGCTTAATGGCGGCAGACAGGACGTGAGAGAGCTCGAAGGCGACCGGCTGAAGTTCTTCCGGGATCTCCTCCTTGGCTGGGTATAGGCCAGTCTGCAAGTATGCCCACTGGTCAATAAAGGCCTCAACAAACCGAGATGTGCCCATTCTGTATCGGGACTGCTCGATGAGAGATAAAGCCTTGGATGTAAGTTGCTGTGTTTCTGGTGACATAAGCGCTCCAGTTTGTTCTGACGAAACATTCAAGAGGTAGAAACGAAGAACCCCGCCGAAGCGAGGTTCTTTGCTTTCCTGCCTGATCGCCTTAATGCCGAAGCAAAGACGTCTTGATAAAGTCGGGGCAACCGGACATTTCCCGGTCGATGAAGTCCTGACGTTTCGCCAGCGGCCATTTCATGAACGCCGCGAGCGGGATGCGCTTATTCGTGTTAGTATTGCCTTGCAGCATAACAAAGCTCCTTAATTGCTTGATTGTGTTGTAAGGGCTGCAACGAAGGTCGAAGAGCGATGCGGCCCTTATTTATGATTATTACAGCATCATAAAATAATATCAAGGGACAATAAAACGATACCAAGAAACAAAACTTTCACATGTGAAAGTCTCCCCGCTGTCCACCTCGCACACTCCAAACGCCCAAATAACTTGTCTATCTGCCCAAAATGGGCGCGTAAGCGTCCGATAGAAAGTAATTGTTAGTGAGATATTGACTACACGGAATATGGCTATATCATAGAATCATAAAATGATACTGTAAAAGTGATATGTATGCCAAAGCAAGCAAATCATCTCCGTTTGAAGAAACCTTGCGCCAACTGTCCATTCCGGAAGGAGGGCGCTATCGAGCTGGTCCCTGGGCGATTAGAAGGCATCATCAACGACATCGTTGAAAACGACATGACGACGTTTCATTGCCACAAGACCGTGCATTCAAAGTCAGGTGGTGAATGGGATGAAGAGGGTAACTATGCACCTTCGGGACAAGAGTCGATGTGTGCCGGTGCTGCGGCTTACTTGATGAAAATAGGCAGGCCGACAGTGGCTATGCGAATTGCCTTTGCGTTTGGTGATGCAAAGGTGTCCGACTGGGACGAAGCTCAAGAGCTGGTTGTCGAGCCTTTGGTACAAGGGGACCGAAATGAGTAAGCGATATGCGGTAGTGCCGCATCCGAAACTGAAACGAGAGTACAAAGGTCGGCTGGTCAGAACTACTCGGGTACTAAAAAACGGCTGGGGGGTGATCCCTCTAGGGGCTGTGGCAACGGTCACGCATCAGTCTCCCAAGGGATCAGAACTGACCTTTGAACCATGCGACTGCTGCGGCCTGAAAGCCATTATCAGTCATGTAAGCATGGACTCCATTGAATTTATCGAACCGATTACTGAGGAAGAAGATGGACGAGAACAAGCTCAACATTGAAACGGTCGATGGGCACAACGAGCTGGTAGTCAGCTTTTTGTCCAGAATGGTAAGCCTGAGTGACGAGGAAAAGCAGACAGTATTGTCCTGCCTTCCGGGCACCGGCAAACAAACAATCACCCAGCTCTATGAGGCGCTGCGTTCTCAAGGGCACCAGGATCTTGCAGAGAAGGTCGAACCATACCTCCAGCAGGGGGTGTTTGGGCCGATCTTCGATAACGCCAAGTCCAAGGTGTTCGTTCGGGACGAAGCGCCTTTTTTCCTCATGGATGAAAATCCTTTGAACTGGGATGACGCTAAAGCATTCAATCGCCTACGTATGAGTACGACCTGTGTTCTTGGCCGTGGCGGCTGGACTATCGGTGAGCGCTTTGATGACCGCTTTGATACCGAGGTGGGCGGAACACAGCTTATCGTCACCCAGTCACTCAACGAAAAAGGTGAGATTGAAGGAGGACTTCCTACCTCGATGTCGCTGAATGACTTTGCTGAGTTCCCTAAACAGCCAAGGCCTCCTCAAATAGTCGATTACCAGGAAGACAAGCGATACACGCTTGAGGAAGCGGAAGCTATCCCTGAGCTCGCACCAGTGGTTCAGCGTCTGAAAGAGCGCATCGAAGAGTATGAGGAGAGAAGAGCCCATGATTGACATGACATGCCGCCTCTGTGCTGGTTCCGGTGTTTATGACTTTTCCCCTTCCAAAGAAACCTGCGGTATGTGCCAAGGGCATGGGAAATTTGCTGACGCCAAAGCAATGCTGGTGGCTGCCATCGAGCTGGCAAAGAAGCAACGCGAGCCGGTCATTGAAGTGGTAATGGGGTTGGTGCTCCAGGGTGTGGATGTTAGAGGGAAGGAGCCTGGAGAGCGGTTCAAGGCTGCTCAGGCCTTTAACGCCCCAGGGCACAACCTATTACGATACGGGTGGGATGCTTGGGAGCTCTATGCCCTCCATGAGGGTGTAAGTCCAGAACTTGCATCGCTTGGCCGAAGTGTGATGCGCGAGTGGCATAGCCATTCATGGGGCCGGTTCAGTGGAGAGGTAGGCTTTAACGCCGCCGAGATCATGATCAAACAGGCCAAAGACAACCCAGAAAAAGCAGAAGAGCGCTGGGCGTTCCTGCTTAGTGAAGAATGGATGGTGGAGTAATTGTCGTGACAGAACAAACCAATAAGAAATTGATGCTGGATGAGTCTCCAGATATGCCCCTGCAATTCAAGTGGAGAAAGTTTGGTGGTGCGATTTTTACTGCCACGCAAACAATGGAGCACGTCAAGGAAGGACGTAAGCTCGGGCCGACTCCAGCAGGGATGCTACCTCAAGAAGTGTGGCTGAACCGCCTGATCGCTATGGAAGAAACCCTGCCACGAGGGAAGTTTTTTGACAGATTCCGCCGCCGCGACAAAAACGAGCAGTATGACTTGGCCGCCGATCATCTCCGTCTTGTCGGACAGAAAAAGCGATAGGGGGATAGATGAAAGCCCAGGCATACCCACCATCAGTCATTCGTAAAGGCGCTGTGTTGTACGCAGCCCTTTATTACATCTCTGATGATGATAAAGCAAAGGTCGAGGTTACAGAGTGGATAGTTCGCTCTATTCAGAAACGACGCAACTCAACCAGCGATCAACGCTATGTCAATCTTGCCCAAAAGTTAGATGGGATTACGTGGGGGAAAAGGTCACGGAAGAATGGGGACTTTGGTTGGTTGCCATCTATACCGAGCTGGTGTTTGAAGCAGTTCCGGGAAGGTGGCGAATTGCCTTTTGGCGTTTATACGACGCGACTGGCCGCTCTCAAGTTTGCGAAAGTCAGCTTGCAGGAAGAGGTCCAATATTGCGAGGCCGAGCTGAAAAAGCCTCAGACAGAAGAGGATACTCAGGAACTCCAAGAGGAGCTGGCGGAGAACCAGAGACTTCTGAAAGCTGCTGGAGCAATGGTGAAGCGCGAGCAAAACAAGAAGAAAAGAGGTTGACCAATGTTACCGATCGTCTCCCCCTCCGTAGTAACCAAACAACTTGCGTTCAATCGAGTAGGCGATAAACGCAAGGTTAGGGTTTCGTCCAACTTTTTGGATGTTATGGGGTTCAAGCCAGGTATGGGCATCGCCGTTGAGCCAGGGGAGGGGATGGGCGGTTTTTCGGTGATCCCAGCGACCGATGAACTACAGACACACCAGGTTTATCAGCGCCGGTATCAACCAAAGAGTCGCTCCAACAACCCGCTGGAAACCGTTATTGAGTTTTCTGGACAAGGGCTCATAGATAAGTGCTTCCCTCGCTATACAGAGCGTTTCCACGTCGAAATGCGAAAAGGCCGAGTAGTCTTCACTCCTGTCGCAAACAGAGCCTTTGCCATTGCGGATCGGTTCAGAAAAACCAGCCCTTTCCGTGCCTTTGTGGCATTGACTGGCGGGGTAGACATTCATGTTATGGAAGCGCTTGGCTGGAAGGCTGAGATTGTTTTGGAGCATCGTCCAGTTGAAGCCAGAGACAGAGCATCCGGGCGGAACCTGAGTGAAGTACATGCGCTCAATACGCTGGTGAACAGCTCCCCGCGTATCCTGCTGAATGAAGACATTCATCACCTGGAGCTGGATCGCCTTGGAGCCTTGCTGGCGGAGTGCCCACCAATTGGTTTGGCCCATTACTCGTTGGGGTGTGATGACCACTCAAACGCCAAAAGTCCAAGGGACAAAGAGCGTTCTCTTGAGGATCTCTCCACCATGCTCGACATGGTTTACCCGGCACTAAAACAGATCGAGGTCGTGAACCCTGCCGTCGTGCTGGTGGAAAACGTCCCGAACTTCAAAGCATCCGGAGCCGGGGCGATGATGGGAACGACACTGCGGCGGATGGGGTACTTCCTCACTGAGATGGTCTTGAACGGTCTGGATTTCGGCGCTTACCAGGGGCGAGAACGCTATTACATGGTGGCGTCGGTCTTCCCTGGGTTCGTTCCACCGAAACCTGAGCAGAGAGCTGGTGGACGATTGTGGCCGGTGATCGAGAAGCACCTCGGGGATTGTGCTGACGTCACAGTGTTGAAGTCAATTCAGGCCAGAGAGTCAACTTCTCGCAGGATGCCTGCGTTCTTGACGAGAGAAAGCACCAGTTGCCCGACCATCCTCAAGTCTCAGGATCGTGGGGTAAAGGATGCAGTGTACATCCAAGACGGTGGCCGCATTTACAAGCCATCGGTCGATCTGGTTCAGGAGTTGATGTCGATACCTGATAGCTTTGATGTTTCGTGGATGGCAAAAGAACAAGCGACAGAAACGCTTGGGCAGAGTGTGGATTACAGATTGCATTCAGCGGTCATGGCCGCAGTTCGGGATCACCTGAATGTGAATTGCGGTCGCCATACCGTGGTGCAGCACGGTATCAGAAGTAAGGAAGGTAGATAATGGCAGTCATTTACTACGGCGAGGGAACCCATGACGCCGGTTTCGTCGGGTTCCGTGTCGCACGAACAGTTGGGGTGGCGGATGATTACCGGCAGGAATACTTCTCCTTGAGAGAGTATTCCTACGCAACAGCTCACCGGCTGGCCTACAGCTTGGACCGAAAGTGGGAAGCTGAGGCAGAAGAGGTGAAGCGTCAGAATAAGACTTGTAAGCGGCGACGCAACTCCGGGCCAAACATCATTGCTGAGGGGCTGAGGGCTTATATCAGCATTGAGAACCGGAGCCGGATGGGGGTGAAGAGAACCTACTTCGCGCCTTGTTTTCTCGTCACAAAGCCAGGCTACGGCAATGGGGATATTGCTTTCAGGATTTCCACTCATGGCTACGCAGAAGCCTACGAAAAGGCGGTGGAAAAATATTGTGAGATCCATGATTTGACGGATGAGCAGTATGTTGAGTTGCTTGACCGTATGCCGAGTACAGAGGTGTTCACTGGATACCTGCTGAATGCTCTTTTAATGCGCGGCCATCGCGCTACAAAAGCTGAAATACTGAGTAAGCTGGGGGCTGAGAAGAATGAAGAGGACATTGCCAATGGCAAAGGGAAAAGCGGCCAGAACAGAGTGCGTTGCCCAGAGTATCGGTGGGCGCAATAACAGCGCCACCAGCTTTTGGGACCGTATTTTAACAGTTGAGGAGACGGCCACACTCATTGGCGTCAGGATCTCTGAGCTCAAAGACGCGGTGCGCTATCAGAAACTCCTGAAAGGGAAGGCAGCTCCAGAAGTACATTCGGTATCAGGAACTGGGAAACTGTTTTTTGATGGGCGATCCATTAAATCGTTCATAGAGGACTAACCGGTGGATCTGGATCAAAAGCAAGAACCGTGGATCAGCGTCAACGACAAGATGCCGGTCGTCGGTGTGCCTGTTCATTGCCAGCTTAAAGGATGTTGGTCGGGCAAAATTGTTGAGTACGACTTGATCCATGTTCAGGAAGATGATTGTTCGTGGCGAACGGCGGACGACAACTCGGAAGTCAGCTATGACTTCGATGTCATCACCTGGAGACCTATTTAGGTTTGGGAGTCTTGCATTATCCGGCGGTTATTGCCGTGAAAATACGGATGTTCAAACCATGTTTTATAGCAACACCTCCTTGGGGGCGGAATTATGTTTTTTGATAACAAAGTAGAATCTCACTCGCTCGTAATGGGAGCCAGCGGGAAGGGTAAATCGGTCTTGTCCGAACAAGTGCGGAAAAATGCGAGGCTGCGCGGTGATCTGCTGGTGGATACTGAAATGTACCGTGAAGGTCGAGGGTTGAAACCATACGAGCATGAGTACGCTCGTCGCTTAGTTCTGGGGCTAAGTGGACCGTTGCCGCGTGAACTGCGTGGGAAGCCGGTGACGGTTATCTCTGATGTGTCCAGGCCAAAAAAGGTAAAGCGTCAGCCAAAGCAATTTGTTAAGACCGTGAATGGCGTAACCCTTGAACGCCAATTGGTGGCCGATGCAAGAGATCAGTTGGAAATGCAAACAGGCGTCTGGCTCAAACAACCACAGCTCATCGAGCTGATGGAAGAGTCGGGCATAGACGAAACTCTGGCCGATTTTGGTGAGGCTGAAACACAGATCCGAGAAATGCTGGCGGATGCGTTGGCGATGAAACTGGTAGGACGCTCATGGCCCAAGTGTGGAGCCCTCTATAACGCGGCAGAAAAGTCCGACGTTAACTTCTCCTCCGAGCTTGATGCTGCGGCCAAAAAAGCTGGATACATGGTTCGCTAAATGGGATTTGGTGTGGACAAGATAGATCGGCAAAGTTGGCTCGTTAAATTCAGGCGAGCGAAGTGTCAGGACACTTTAGACACGATGAGGGATGCGGCCATTCGCAACTATGAAGGGAATATTCGTGTTATCGCGGATATTGTATTGGCCCATGAGGCGAGAGAGACAGAAATTGAAAAAGGGATGTTTTGTCGAATAGTTAGATAGTCTGATGGGCTATCAGGTGGTGATTATGAAAAAGAGAATACTTCATCTGCCCGTAAAAAAGATTTACTTCGATCAGATCAAATCTGGAGAAAAACCAGATGAATATCGCCTCGTTACAGACTACTGGATAAAAAGACTAGAGGGGCGCGAGTATGATGAAGTCCATGTTAAGTGTGGCTACCCAAAGGCTGGAGATATGTCCAGGATAGAGATTCGCCCTTGGCGTGGCTTCTCAAGGAGTGTTATAACGCACCCGCACTTTGGAGATTGTCCGGTTGAAGTATTCGCTATCCATGTGAATTGAATGGTGTATGACAACTGTGCTTGGTAGGAAAATCAGGTATCAAAAGAAATTGGGTTATTAAAAATTAGGGGCCATCGGCCCCTTAATTGTTTTAGTCTGTGAACATTGAACAATCGAGGTGGGATAGTGCTTGTTCGTAGCTGTCTTTGTTGTTCGTCTTACGTAGTTCCACCAGCTCAACAATCACTGGACTTAAAGCCAGAGATTGAGGCTCCCAGACGCGCTTGCATTTGACCGCCATGTTGGCATTTACGTCTGTAACAACGTAGAGAAACTCAGGCGCTTCTTTCAATGTCCCCAGGCCCTTTGCCATATCCACAGCCTCAGAGTTCTTATAGCTTCGAGTAAAGCTCAGCTCGTCTTGGGGAATGTAGCTGGCAGTCGCCGCAGCCAAACCTGACACCATGCCTTTACCTGCGCTTTTTGCAATGGCCGAGCTGGTAGCTAAAGTTGGCATTACGGCCTGCCCCATTTGGCTGGCGGATGCCGCCGCCAAGCCTGAGGCGATGTTCTTCCCTGCATCTTCGGCAGTGGCTGAGCTGGTGGTGAGCATCGCAGTTAAAATGATTGTTCCAAACATACTTAATTCCTCTATCAATCCATAAAGTCCGACTTTTTGAAGGGCATAGTGCCTTTGCAATCGGGATAGGCGGTGCAGCCCCAGAACTTAGAAGCTCGCTTCTTGCCGGGCGCTTTTCCTTTCCTGAGACGCATCGGGCTACCGCAATCTGGGCAGTCTGGACAATCCTCAGCCGCGATACGCTTCTCGGGTTTCCCTCGGTTGTCTGGGAACGTCTTCTTGCAAGCCTCGTTCTGGCAGCCCCAGAAAAATCCGTTCTTCCCTTTGATCCGGTGCATCTCTCCACCGCAGTTGAAGCATTCGTGTGAAGGCGGCTTAGCGCCCTCGAAGGCTTTAGCCATCGCGCCACCTTCTTTGGTCAGAACCGGTGCGGGCACTTTGAGCTGCTCAACCATTTGGCAGATCCAGGTGGAAATCTGCTTCATGAAGACAGACATATTCCCGGAGCCGGAGGCGACTTTCTCAAGCTCCTGCTCCCAAGCCGCAGTCATGCCGGGTGATTTGATGGCTGGTGGAAGCACTGCGATAAGCGCATGAGCCTTATCAGTTGCAAGCAGTACCTTTTTCTGACGTTTGAAGTAGCCTTTATCAACAGCGCCCTGGATGATGCTTGCGCGTGTTGCTGGAGTGCCTAAACCGGCTGTGTCTTTGAGAATTTGCTTGAACTTCTCCTCAGTCACGAACCGGGCAATGTTCTCCATCGCGGCAAGCAATGTGGCTTCGGTGAAGTGCGGTGCTGGCCGCGTCATTTTGTTTGCCAGCTCGGCACCATTAAGCAAAGCGGGTTCGCCCTGGCTAACCCTGGGGAGCTTCTCTTGTTCAACCGGCGCGTCGGTGTCTTCCCCCTCGTCCTTGGGACTGCTTTCACTATCAGAAGCAAACAAAACCTTCCAGCCTTGTTTGGCAGGTGTCTTACCAGAGGCCGCAAAGAGGTGACGCCCACACTGCACCTCGATGGAGGTTTTGGTGAACTCGAACTCGCTGTAGAACTGCGCGATGTAGAAACGACGGATGGCGTCGTAAAGATTGAACTCGATCTCAGACATGGCACTGATGTCTGTTCTGGCCGGTGTTGGAATGATCGCGTGGTGCGCGGTCACTTTGGCGTCATTGAATACCCTGGCCTTGCGATGAGGATCTGCGCCAGCCACCAGCCCAGAGACGTTCTGATCGGACAAAATGAGCGCCTGGAGAATGTCCGGAATGTCTTCCTTTTGGCTCTCGGGTAGATAACGACTATCAGTACGAGGGTAGGTGGTCGCTTTGTGCGTCTCGTACAGAGCTTGAGCTGCATCCAGTACCTGCTGAGCGGTGTATCCCCATCGTTTGCTTGCGTATTGTTGCAGCGACGTTAGATCGAAGGGGAGGGGGGCTGACTCTTTACCTGGTTTGGTTTCTGCTTTGCTGATAACAGCATTGGCACCATTGACCTGGGAGGCTACCTGCTCGGCATAGGCCTTATTGACGCACCGGCCTTGCTCGTCACTGCACTCTTCTGGTGGTATCCATTGGGCGGCAAACTGTCCATTCTGTACGGACACGTTCACACCCAGAGTCCAGTATGGTGAGGGGGTGAAACCGGCGATCTCTCGGTCCCGTTGACAAACAAGAGCGACGGTTGGGGTGATAACCCTGCCAACGTGAAGAGTGTGGTTGAAGCCGACATCTCGGGCCAGCACTGTGTAGAGGCGGCTCACGTTCATGCCTACCAACCAGTCAGCGCGTTGCCGTGCCAATGCGGCGTAGTAGAGTGAGACCGTATCCTTGCCATCCTTTACGTTGTTCAGCGCTTTCTTGATGCTTGACTCATCGAGAGCCGTCAAACAAACCCGGCGAATAGGGCCAGAGTAGCGGAATCGATCCAGAAGCGAACGGGCGATAGCCTCACCTTCTCGGTCGTAGTCCGTTGAGATGTAGATGGTGCTCGCCTTTTTGACCAGTCCCTCAACAATTTTGTACTGTTTGAACGCACTCTTGCGAACGTTGTACCGCCATGACTCTGGTGCAATAGGGAGGGTCTCCAGTGACCATGACTTGTAGCGTTCGTCATAATCGTCTGGCATATACAATTCCAGCAGGTGGCCGAACGCCCACGTAATAACGCGGTTTCCTCCATCATGGAGAAATCCATCACCTCGTTGGGAGGCCTTCATTACGCCAGCCAAATCTTTGGCCTGAGAAGGCTTCTCGCAGATATAAAGGTCCATTAAGCAGCTCCTCTCATCTTTGATTCCAGATTCGCCAGCTCAGCCCAGCTTTGGGCCAGACCTTTGACTTCGGGGTAGTCTCTGGAGAGGTTTTCGAGGACTCCAGAAATGACATAGGCCGCTTCGCGGGAATTACCCCTCGAACCGGCCTCCTGGAGCATGATTGATAAAGCGTCGAAGAGCTCAGCCTTACGGCTTGGCTCTGTCTGGTTTCTTATTTCAGAGCTTTGCATGGGTTCACCACTGAATAGGGACGCACGGACTCGCGCACAATGCGGCGATCTGCGTCAGTTACAGCCTGGCTGGTGCAAAAGTGCGTCCAGGCATTCAGATAATCTTGATAGGTGTGGGTAGGTGGTATGCAGCCGGTTACAACATCCTTGGGGATGTTTGTAGTCCCCTCGGCTTCCACAAAGCGCCAATCGTGCTCGTCCATACCTTTGCCGCCATCGCAATAGCGTTCCCAGCGTGACAACTCGTACAGCGAGTAGCCTTTGCCTTTATTCATGGACTTGAAGGTATTGATGGCTTCGTTCACATCCCCGTGCTGCTTGATCCCTGCTGGAGTTTTATCTGAACCAGCGGAGTCATCTTTGACCTTGTTCATCGTTGCGCTGACATTACCGTCGCCCAGCACATGGATATAACCAGGTTGACGTAATGCAGCACCACCGCGCCCCATGTTGTCCCATGCCATCGACAGTTCCCGGCTAACTCGGGCAGGTTTGTCATTTTCGGCAGGGGCAGTCTGGGGCTGAGGCTTTTGCTCGGGGGCGTTAGAGGCACACCCGGCCAGAATTGCCACTCCCAGAATTGCTATCAGTTGTCTCATCGTGTCGTTCCTCATCAAAAATTGTCGATGAGCCCATTCTAAAAGGGGGGGGATGGAAAGCTGGTTTCTCAAACTGCCCAAATTGGACAGATAGGCGTGTGTGCGATCTAAAGGTGTTTTGAGAGCATGTAGCGACGAGAAATACGATAGGAATATGGTCAACCTACATGCTGAAAGCCCTTAACAAGTTATTTGGTGGGCGAAGTGGAGTGATCGAGACCGCGCCGAGCGCCAGAGTGTTGCCGCTTAAAGACGTGGAAGATGAAGAAATCCCTCGATACCCACCTTTTGCCAAGGGCCTGCCAGTGGCCCCACTAGACAAGATACTGGCAACCCAAGCTGAACTGATTGAGAAAGTGCGGAACTCTCTCGGTTTCACTGTGGACGACTTCAACCGGCTTGTTTTGCCGGTGATCCAGCGGTATGCCGCGTTTGTTCACCTGTTGCCAGCTTCCGAATCACACCACCACCGTGGCGCTGGTGGTCTGTTCCGACATGGGCTTGAAGTGGCCTTCTGGGCAGCTCAGGCATCTGAGTCAGTTATCTTTTCCATCGAGGGGACGCCTCGGGAACGCCGTGACAATGAGCCGCGTTGGAGACTGGCGAGCTGTTTCTCTGGGCTGCTGCATGATGTGGGTAAACCGCTCTCGGATGTGTCCATTACGGACAAAGACGGGTCAATCACATGGAACCCGTATTCGGAGTCACTTCATGACTGGGCACACCGTCACGAAATCGACCGTTACTTTATCCGGTGGCGCGACAAGCGACACAAAAGACATGAGCAATTCTCGCTGCTGGCGGTGGATCGAATTATTCCGGCTGAGACTCGGGAGTTTCTGTCCAAGTCTGGCCCGTCCATCATGGAAGCGATGCTGGAAGCTATCTCAGGAACCAGCGTCAATCAGCCTGTGACCAAGCTGATGCTTCGCGCTGACCAAGAGAGCGTCTCACGGGACCTTCGCCAGAGTCGTCTCGATGTGGACGAGTTCTCCTATGGTGTGCCCGTCGAGCGTTACGTGTTCGATGCCATCCGCCGCCTGGTTAAAACCGGAAAATGGAAGGTCAATGAGCCAGGCGCGAAAGTCTGGCACCTCAACCAAGGTGTATTCATTGCCTGGAAACAGCTTGGGGACCTTTATGACTTGATCAGCCACGACAAGATCCCCGGTATCCCACGAGACCCTGACACACTGGCCGACATTCTCATCGAACGTGGTTTTGCTGTACCAAACACGGTGCAGGAGAAGGGTGAACGTGCGTACTACCGCTACTGGGAAGTTTTGCCTGAGATGCTCCAGGAGGCGGCGGGTTCGGTGAAGATCTTGATGCTCCGACTCGAATCAAACGACCTGGTGTTTACGACTGAGCCTCCTGCGGCTGTTGCTGCGGAAGTTGTTGGTGATGTTGAGGACGCTGAGATTGAGTTCGTTGATCCTGAGGAAGCCGATGACGGTGACGACCAAGAGGAAGGTGAAGCAGCTCTGAACGATGACATGTTGGCCGCAGAGCAGGAAGCAGAGAAAGCTCTAGCTGGCCTTGGCTTTGGTGATGCGATGGAGATGCTGAAAAGCACCTCCGATGCTGTCGAGGAGAAGCCAGAGCAAAAAGATGCGGGACCAACGGAATCATCTAAGCCTGACGCTGGCAAGAAGGGTAAGCCGCAGAGCAAACCGGGCAAAGCAAAACCGAAGAGTGATACGGAGAAACAACCCCATAAACCAGAGGCAAAAGAGGATCTGTCCCCTCAGGACATTGCCAAAAACGCACCACCTTTGGCAAACGACAATCCGTTACAAGCACTCAAGGATGTTGGGGGTGGACTGGGGGACATCGACTTCCCGTTTGACGCATTCAACGCATCGGCAGAGACAACCAGCACTGACGCAACAAACTCAGAAATCCCAGATGTGGCAATGCCCGGAAAGCAAGAGGAGCAGCCAAAACAGGACTTCGTTCCACAAGAACAAAACTCCCTGCAGGGCGATGACTTTCCAATGTTCGGTGGTTCTGATGAACCGCCATCATGGGCGATTGAGCCGCTCCCTATGCTGACTGACGCACCAGAACAACCAACGCACACGCCAGAAATGCCGCATACGGACAACGTTAATCAGCATGAGAAGGACGCAAAGACCTTGCTCGTTGAGATGTTGTCTGGATACGGGGAAGCATCGGCGTTGCTTGAACAAGCGATCATGCCTGTTTTGGAAGGTAAAACGACGCTGGGCGAAGTCCTATGCCTGATGAAGGGGCAAGCCGTCATTTTGTACCCGGATGGCGCTCGGTCGCTGGGTGCGCCGTCAGAGGTTCTCTCGAAGCTGTCCCACGCCAACGCGATTGTTCCGGACCCGATTATGCCAGGTCGCAAAGTTCGTGATTTCAGCGGAGTGAAGGCAATTGTACTGGCGGAGCAGCTTTCAGATGCAGTCGTGGCGGCCATTAAGGATGCCGAGGCGTCAATGGGTGGATACCAGGATGCCTTTGAGCTCGTCTCTCCCCCTGGCTTGGATGCAAGCAAAAATAAGTCTGCACCGAAACAACAAAGCCGAAAAAAGGCGCAGCAGCAGAAGCCTGAGGTTAATGCCGGTAAAGCCTCGCCTGAACAAAAGGCGAAAGGTAAGGACTCCCAGCCACAGCCGAAGGAGAAGAAGGTCGATGTTACTTCTCCGGTTGAAGAGCAACAGCGCAAGCCGGTCCAAGAAAAACAGAACGTGGCTCGCCTTCCTAAGCGGGAGGCTCAACCGGTGGCTCCTGAGCCCAAAGTTGAGCGTGAGAAGGAATTGGGACACGTCGAGGTGCGAGAAAGGGAAGATCCAGAGGTTAGGGAGTTTGAGCCGCCTAAGGCGAAAACAAACCCGAAAGACATCAACGCGGAAGATTTCTTGCCGTCTGGTGTTACGCCTCAGAAAGCACTCCAGATGCTCAAGGACATGATCCAAAAACGCTCGGGCCGATGGCTCGTGACACCTGTCCTGGAAGAGGATGGCTGCTTAGTAACCAGTGACAAAGCCTTCGACATGATTGCCGGTGAAAACATCGGCATCAGCAAACACATCCTCTGCGGGATGCTGAGCCGGGCACAGAGACGCCCTTTGCTCAAGAAACGTCAGGGAAAATTGTATTTAGAGGTAAATGAAACATGACAATGAGTTATGACCCGCTCGCCTACGAGATGCCGTGGCGGCCCAACTATGAAAAAAATGCTGTAGCAGGCTGGCTTGCCGCCTCCGGCGCGGCTTTGGCCGTAGAGCAAGTCAGCACGATGCCGCCGGAGCCATTCTATTGGATGACGGGGATCTGTGGCGTGATGGCGATGGCTCGTTTGCCCAAGGCTATCAAACTTCACCTGCTCCAAAAGCATTTGAAGGGGCGTGATCTGGAGTTTATTTCCATTGCGGAGCTCCAAAAGTACATCAAGGACACGCCGGACGATATGTGGCTTGGTAGTGGGTTCCTGTGGGAAAACCGCCATGCCCAGCGCGTGTTTGAGATCCTGAAACGCGACTGGACTTCCATCGTAGGGAGAGAGTCCACGGTCAAAAAGGTTGTCCGGAAGATACAGGGTAAGAAAAAGGAGCTGCCAATCGGCCAGCCCTGGATTCACGGGGTAGAGCCCAAAGAAGAGAAGCTGATGCAGCCACTCAAGCACACTGAGGGGCATTCGCTGATCGTTGGGACCACCGGCTCGGGCAAGACCCGTATGTTCGACATCCTGATTTCACAGGCCATTCTGCGTGGGGAAGCCGTGATCATCATAGACCCGAAAGGGGATAAGGAGATGCGGGACAATGCCCGACGTGCCTGTGAAGCTATGGGGCAGCCGGAAAGATTCGTCTCATTTCATCCAGCATTCCCGGAAGAGTCGGTGCGTATCGACCCTCTGCGTAACTTCACCCGCGTGACTGAAATCGCAAGTCGTTTGGCAGCGTTGATCCCGTCCGAAGCAGGGGCCGACCCGTTCAAATCATTTGGATGGCAGGCACTGAACAACATCGCTCAGGGCTTGGTCATCACTCATGATCGTCCCAACCTGACAAAGCTCCGCCGATTCCTTGAAGGTGGCGCTGCTGGCTTGGTCATCAAGGCCGTTCAGGCTTACTCAGAGCGAGTTATGCCCGACTGGGAGGCAGAAGCAGCGGCTTACTTGGAAAAAGCCAAAAACGGTTCGCGTGAGAAGATCGCTTTCGCGTTGATGAAGTTCTACTACGACATCATCCAACCTGAGCACCCGAACTCTGACCTGGAAGGCTTGCTGTCGATGTTCCAGCACGACCAAACCCACTTCTCCAAGATGGTGGCGAACCTCCTGCCGATCATGAATATGCTGACGTCCGGGGAGCTAGGCCCTCTGCTGTCTCCAGACTCATCTGATCTGAGCGACGAACGCCAGATCACCGATTCCGCAAAAATCATCAACAACGCTCAAGTTGCTTATCTGGGGCTCGACTCCCTGACCGACAACATGGTTGGTAGTGCTATGGGGTCCATCTTCCTGTCAGACCTGACAGCGGTTGCCGGTGACAGATACAACTACGGCGTCAACAACAGACCCGTAAATATCTTTGTTGATGAGGCTGCCGAGGTGATCAACGACCCGTTCATCCAGCTCCTGAACAAAGGTCGCGGTGCGAAACTTCGTCTTTTCGTTGCAACTCAGACTTTTGCTGACTTCGCAGCTCGACTGGGTAGCAAAGACAAAGCGCTCCAGGTGTTGGGGAACATCAACAACACGTTTGCTCTGCGTATCGTCGATGGTGAAACCCAGGAGTATATCGCGGATAACCTGCCGAAGACCCGGCTCAAGTACGTCATGCGGACTCAAGGCCAGAACTCGGATGGCAAGGAGCCCATTATGCACGGAGGCAACCAAGGCGAGCGTTTGATGGAGGAGGAAGCTGATCTGTTCCCAGCCCAGTTATTGGGAATGCTTCCGAACCTGGAATACATAGCCAAAATTTCAGGCGGAACAATCGTAAAAGGCCGTCTGCCCATATTGACCCAGTAAGAGCAGAGCTATGTGTGACAAGAAGTATAGAGATTACGAGGTAGCCATCATGGTCGATGTGAACCCTTTCGACAGGGTTATGAATGAATTGAAAAGTCGTGGCCGCAAGAACGCTCACATCCTGAGCATCCTCCAATTCGACTGGCCTGCATCGGAGGCCATCATCGAGAAGCTGAGCTGCTACATCACAGACGGGATTAAGGCTAATCAGGAGCCTGTGATTTACCCGATCATTGAAGAAGCTCTGCATCGCTACAGCCAGCTCGTGTTTCATGAGCAGAGAGAGAAATATGAAGACCCGGCCAGAATTGGGGCATTTCTGGAAACCCTGATCACCGAAACCTGCCGGGCGTTGGAAGTGCAAATTGTCGATAGTGGCGGTGATTCATGGTCTGTCGATTCAGGAGAGTCGTTCTCACTGTGGCTTTCTTCCCATCCAGGAGAACTATCCATTAACCCGCAGCCCCATGAGGATGAGACCTCTTTGCGTGGCTTGCTGTATGAGCTCATCACCTGTGAGAGCGTGAAAACTGTTTTAAGGAGAACCGACTATGAAGAAGCCGTGGTTGCTGGTCGCATGGCTGCTGGTTATTGAGTTGCTGGCAATATTGCTGCTGATCCCTGGCGACTGGACAGACAGAGCCATCAAAAGGGAATCCGTGCTGGTGGAACAGAGTCTTGGTGTCGAAGCAAGAGACTGGATACAGAACAAAGCATCTACCTGGTTCAGGTCGAGCGTTATTGATTCAGGCTTCTATGAGGGGATGTACCAAACGCTGATCCCATCAGAAGAGGAGCGCCAGAAGTCCAAGGGGATGCAGGATATGGGCAAGGGCTGGTTTGTGTGGGTCAAAGGCCGCATGGAAGCCTTTGTCAACGTCATTTACCAGTTCTACACACGGTTGGCGCTGTTAGCCGCGTGGGCTCCCTATATGCTGATCCTGTTCGTACCTGCGGTATATGACGGGATGATGACATGGCGAATTAAGCGGACCAACTTCGATTATGCGAGTCCGGTTCTCCATCGTTATAGCGTTCGCGGAACGATGTACCTGATGGCCGGATTGTTCATCGCGTTCTTCATCCCCATAGCGCTCGATCCGGTTGTCATCCCGATGACAATGATGACGTGCTGTGTCCTGGTTGGCCTGACGTTCGGCAACCTCCAGAAACGGGTATAGGGAGGGAGGATGAGCTACTCCGTTATAAATCAAGATGGGGTGCATCTGTGCGACATCCCATTGAACGTCTACCAGGTGATACGTCGCCAATCCTTGTCTGCGTTGTGGCTTTACTGGGCGCAGAGCTTGAATTTGGTGAAGGTGCTCATTGCTTGCGTCGGAAAGATGATCTTTGTGATGCCGGTAATGTGGTTCTGGGTGCTGGTGGTGTGCCGCTTGGTTGAACCAGAACGTATCTCAGACGTGCCAGGACTTATCTCTCCGGACGTGATCGGGTGGGCCGCTGGTGCGGCCATCACCCTCATTATCTATTCCGTTTTTACACGCCCAGCTTTGTACGGATACCACAACTTTTTCAAGCAGCATATTTGCTCAAGAGTAAAGCAAGTAACGCCGGAACTCAGAACAGTCACTGGGCCACTGTTCTTTTACCGAAACGAAATTGGAACGATATAGAGAGGAACCATGAAAGTAACCAATAAACTCAAACTGCTGGCACTGGGGCTGTGTATGGCCGGTACTGCCATCGCGGCTCCTGATGTGCTCAATGACGACGCAAAGCTCAAGAACCTTGAGAAGGTGTGTCCCGACTGTAAGATGGTGGCAAAAGATGTACTCAATCTGCGGGTTGAAAACTGCCAGCTCAAAGACACTTCCAGTGCAATGATGATTGGCACCATGCAAAATGACCCTATGTTTTCGTTTATGCTGGCAGTACACACAGCGGCAGGCTCGGAGGCATACAAAACGGTAGTTGGTGCCGCTGGCAACCATGTTGACTGTGAAAACCCGTTGAACTGGATCAAGCTGACCCAGCAAGCGATTAAAGGAGGCAAAGTCTAATGCGTAAGAGAGATTTCTTTTTTGGAGAGGTGTATGAGGGGGGTGCAGGAGCCACTCTACGACTGAGTGATATGGAACCATTGGCAAGAAAAGTGTCGGCAGAGTTCTTCACTGCACAACTGAACCGTATGCTGAAAGAGCATGACGGTCAGTTGACGCTCAGCGATGGAACGTCGTACCCCAGCTTTTGGAGCTTCATCGACAAGGTTGTTCCAGAGCAGGTTGGTTTCGTGGAGATCTACGCTCGGCAGGATGTTAACGATAATGTTGAAGCGACACTGGCGTGTGACATCGTTTTGGTAAATGGTGTGATCACCGTTAAACCTCACTGGTGTGCTTACAAAGACATCAGGGCTGACGAAGTGATTTCCACCTTACTGGTGCCTTTGCATTTGAAGGCTCTCCAGGGTAAGGCTTACATTCGCTGGGATGATGGTGAAACCGAACCTCTGTTACAAAACGACGACTATCAGGCTGAACTTGAAAATGTGTTTAGTGTTTCCAAGTACCCATCAGCCATGAGCTGGGGCGATACAGCAGACCAGAAGGTTAAGCAGTACAAGATGGACCTTGAGTGCGCCACAGATGTTGGTTGTCGAGGTGTCTCATCAGAGCAAGCATGGGATGCTTATCGAGAACTCCGTTACAATAGAACAGTGTGAAACAAGCGGCCATTGGCCGCTTTGAACTTTCACATGTGAAAGTTTTTCGCCTCCCGCTCTTATCATCTCCTCGAATAAACCTCCATAAAGTGCCCAAAATGGGCCGTAACAGCACTGTTCCTAGATTGATCAATTAAGAGACGATTACTCCGTGATGACGACAAGTTATTTGGAGGGTCTATGTCCGCACAAGCTCACGTCAGAGAAAGCGAAAGCTCATCTGGTTCATTCATCTCCTGGCAGTTCCTTGTCTGGCAGGTGATGTTCGTTATAGGTGTTGTTGCAGGGATGAACCTGGAACACGCATTCAATTTTCTAGGTTAATGGGAGGAAGTGTGAACCTTAATAAACAATTTTTCTGGTTTTTGATGAACGCGGTGCTGATGTGCATCTTCATCGTTCCAGTGGCCGTCGCGTTTTGGCTGTCTGCTTTTGCGGCAGGTTTTGACTGGAGTCAGTGGGTTAAGTTGGCTGCTGATACGGCCAACAGAGCTGCAAGTGACCCGGCCAAGGCTCTGGGCACGGTTCAGACCTACTGGGGCATTCTCAGCTTCTTCCTGCTGGCGGCGTACAGTCTGATGTTCAAGTTTAAAGCCAATGCTAACAAGGAAGTGAAAACTCTGGGGGTGGCCCGACCAGCCAATGAAGTTAGCGTTGCGGCTTCGGAAAAACATTCGGAAGCGGTTCCTCAAAATCAATAACCGATCCAGTAAACGCAAAAAAGGCGGCTTAGGCCGCCTTTTTTTATTTGTCGCTGGAAGTGCCCGAAAAGGGCGCGAAGCCGTGGCAGAAAATCAGTGACCCTGAATGAGAATACAGGCCACTAGGAAAAGAAGAGGGTTGCTATGAAGCCTGTAAAGATACCGCGCCGGGTCGATGAGCCCCCGCATCTGCTGTTGTGGAGCGCAGATGAGTTGGCCCCGATGCTTTTGGGGCTAACGATAGGGGTCATCATCGGTAAGGCCCTGATCTGCTTTCTGGGGGGGTTACTTGTAACCAACCTTTATCGCCGATTCAGGGATAACCATCCGGATGGATACCTGCTCCACATGATCTACTGGGCCGGGTTCATCATGACCAAGGCCAAATCTCTCAAGAATCCGTTTGTCCGGAGGTATTTGCCTTGAACCTGAAAAAGTATCTCAAGACCTGGGAAGGGACCCAAACAGAAAATAAGTGGGGACGAATCTTCCAGGGTGGTCTTATTGCTATCGTTTTCCTGCTGGTGGTCCAAGTATTCAGCAAGGAAACCATCGTCACTATCCAGCCTTTCACGCTCACGGAAGAAGCCTGGGTGACGAAAAATAACGCCTCTCAGTCCTATAAAGAGGCTTGGGGTTTCGCTTTTGCTCAGCTCCTTGGCAATGTGACGCCAGGAACCGTTGACTTTGTGAAAGAACGGATCACCCCGCTTCTCTCCCCGAGCATCTATCAGGACGTGATTGATGCCATCGAAATTCAAGCTCAACAGATCAAGAACGACCGCGTAACCATGCGGTTTGAGCCGCGTTTTGTTGAGTACGAGCCCAAGAGCGACAAGGTGTTTGTCTACGGATATTCCTACGTCAAAGGGGCTTCTTCTAACGAAGAGCGTAGCGAACGCTCCTACGAGTTCGCCATCAAGATTTCAAACTACGCGCCCGTGCTGGACTACATCGACACCTATGTAGGAAAGCCACGCACCAAAACTGTTTTGGAGCAACTCCAGCGCAAAGAAGAAAACCGGAGAAAGCATGAAGAACAACGCTAAACTTTCGCTCCTGGCGCTGTCCTTGGCGCTTGGAACTTCAATGGCCTATGCCTCGGATGACATTCCTGTTGTCCCGGCCAGTGTTATGAAAAAGGATGTTCCTGCCCCTGTGACGTCAGGACAAAGCTCCCATGAGGTTGTGGGCAGCATGAATGAAAACCCCTTACTGACGATGAAGCCGGGGGTTAACCAGATCATCCCGATAGCCGTTGGTCATCCGAACCGAATCGTCACGCCTTTCAGCAATCCTGAGATCGTTTCAACATCTCTGACCGGGGCGACGGATAACGGCCAGTGTGGTGAGGTCTGCATCAAAGAGAATGTGGTCTATGTCGCCACGGATAAGCAGTATCCGGTGACTATGTTCATTACTGAAAAAGGCTCGGAAGCCCAAGCTCTCAGCCTGACGATGGTTCCCCGTCGTATTCCGCCCAGAGAAGTCTTTCTCAAGCTCGATGGTGGTGTAGGTATCACTGGTGCTTTTGCCAATACCAAGGCTGAGACCTGGGAACAGAGCCAGCCTTATGTCGAAACCATCCGGTCAGTATTCCGAAAGATTGCTCTTGGTGAAGTCCCTCAAGGTTACACGTTGAACCGCATCCCTGCTGGTGCTGCGGTGCCGAGCTGCGCTCATCCTGGGGTAAAGGTGGATTTTAGCAAGGGGCAATACATGATGGGCCACCACCTTAACGTGTTCATCGGTGTCGCCCTGAACGTCTCTGATCAGCCTATTGAGTTCAAAGAGGCGTTGTGTGGGAGCTGGGATGTGGCTGCGGTGACTACGTGGCCGCTTAACGTGCTTGAGCCCGGCCAGAAGACGGAGATCTATGTGGCGAAGAAGCAGAAGCGTGGTCTCGCACCAACGTCTAAGCGTCCATCGCTGCTGGGAGGTGCCCAATGATTAAGCGATTTTGGACACAGTTAGACCCCAACAAGAAGCGTTGGGTGTCTATCGCTGGCGGCGTCTTCGTTCTTTTTGCGGTCGTGACAATGTTCTCTGGTGAACCCAAGAAAGAAGAGAAGCGCGGTCGCCAAGAAACCATCAAGCACGTTCTCACAGACAAAAACACCCGTGAGATCGGGATAGATTCGTTGTCTGCCGATGTGAAGATGGTGTCTCGTGAAAACTCCGACCTGAAAAAGGAGCTGGAACGAGTCAAGAAAGAGCTGGAGGAAACCAAAACCACTGCCGGGAAATCCAGTGATGTTGGCCGTGAGATGACCCGCCTTCGTCAAGATTTGGACCGCCTGACCCAGAAGAACATGGAATTGGCTAAGAAAGTCGAAACCGGCGCTGCTGGTGGAAAAACATCCTCTTCATCAGAGGATGCCAGAGCCGATGTTAATGGTGCATCTGGTGGTGATGGTCAGTTCATGGAGAAAAAGCTCGACTACAAAGATCCAGCATCCTTTTTTCGGGACGCACCGCTTCCTGACTCGAAGGGTGGGGCTCCTGCAACTGGCAAGGGAGACGGTCGTGATGCAACTAAACCAGGCATCCAAATAGTGAGCTACTCGCAGAAAGCGCCAGAAGTTGAAGAGAAGGACAACAAGGATGATGAGTCTATCTACCTACCTTCTGGCTCCATCCTGACAGGGGTGCTCATCAACGGTATGGACGCACCAACATCTCAAGGTGCTCGTCGAGATCCGTTCCCTTCGACCCTCAGGATTCAGAAAGAGGCTATTTTGCCTAACCGCTTCCGTGCGGATGTTCGTGAGTGCTTCCTGATTGTTTCAGGCTATGGAGATCTCAGTTCAGAGCGAGCGTACCTGCGTGGCGAGACCTTCTCGTGCGTTCGGGATGATGGGGGGGTCATAGAAGCGAAGCTGGATTCCTATGCAGTGGGTGAAGACGGTAAGGCCGGTGTCCGTGGTCGCGTCGTATCGAAGCAGGGGCAAATCATCGCCAAGAGCTTGATGGCAGGCTTCCTTGGTGGCGTTTCCGAAGCCTTTGACGTCAATCCTGTGCCGGTCGTCAGCACTAACCCTGGCTCAAATACCCAGTACCAGTCTGTGTTCTCCGACCAGATGTTGCAGGGAGCAGCAGTGAAGGGGGCCAGTAAGGCGCTAGATCGCATCGCTCAGTTCTATATCGACATGGCCGAAGGCATCTTCCCCGTTATCGAGGTCGATGCTGGCCGTCAGGTAGACATCATCGTGACCAAAGGAACCAAGCTACAAATTCGTTCCACCGGGGGAACCAAGAAATGAAAAATTTGAACATTTTGACCAGAAAGGGCAGTTCCAGAGGCGAGGCTCAAAAGGAACAGGCAGTAAGATCCGCAAAGATGTTGGGGGTGGGTGCAGCGCTACTTATTTTGTCGGGCTGTTCGACGTTCAACATCGGCAAGGATGAGTATAGCTGTCCGGGAATGCCGAATGGTGTTCAGTGTATGTCAGCGCGAGACGTTTACGCCGCAACCAATGACGGAAATGTCCCGCGCCCAATGAAACCAGAGGAAGTCGAGGCCAAAGCGGAAGCGGATGGCGAAGGTTCCTCAAACGTTTCAGCGAACTCATCTAGCTCCGGAGACCCGGTGATTGACAACTATGTCGCACCGCGTCTTCCGGATCGCCCGATTCCAATTCGTACACCAGCACAGGTTATGCGGATTTGGGTAGCTCCCTGGGAGGACACCAATGGTGATCTCATCGTGACAGGGTATGTCTATACCGAAATCGAACCGCGCAGGTGGGTGATTGGGGATGGCACACCGCAAAGTGAGCCAGTTTTGAGACCGCTGCAAACGGTACAACACGAACCGAAGTCTGAAACAACCAAATAGGAGATGTTCTTGATGAACGCAAATCAGTTGGCGAATGCCTCAAGTAAAAACAACGCACTCTTCCTCTTCCTGGGGTTGATGGTGGTAGCCTTCCTGCTCGTGCCGGATCAGGCCCACGCTGGTACTGGTGGTACAGCGTTTGACGACGTATGGGTAACTCTCAAGGATTGGACCCAAGGTACTTTGGGTCGAATCGTTGCGGGTGCGATGATCCTGGTCGGTGTTGTTGGTGGTATCGCTCGCCAGAGCCTCATGGCTTTCGCTATGGGTATCGGTGGCGGTATGGGCCTGTACAACTCCCCGACCGTAGTGGAATCCATCATGTCTGCTACTCTGGAACATGCAGAGAAGGTCATCCCGGCTGTTGTGCAACTCAGCAATGGCCTGGGGGTGTAAAAGACACCTTGCCGTTAATCAACGGGTGATAGGGGCAGCCTAAAAGCTGCCCTTATTTTTTGGCAAAAAGTCCAGTCATAACAAATTCCAACTATTTCCTTATTTGCTCAAAAAGGGCACTTCCACAGCCCATGTTTATGCACTCCCTCCCGTAACCTCCAGCATTGGGTTCTTGTAACTCAAAACGAATGGAGAATGCGATGATCAATTTCAAGCCTAAAATTCCGGCGATGCTTGGGGCTCTGGCGGTTCTTACCGCTGGTGCTGCTCATGCAGAGCTGCTGGAATACACCTTTAAGGCTCCAGATGGTACGCAACGGTCTCTGACTCCGAATGCCAACTATGCCAACCCAACGGGCAATATCTCGTTTGCCTTGAGTGCCGGTATCGACCGAAAGGTAAAGATTTCGGTGATTCGGTCGGATGGAACAGTGGTTTCGACAGCGACCAGCCACCTTCTTGGGGCTACTGATCGCATCACAGTGGGTGGAAAATCCTACTATGGTGCGGAACTTCAACTACCGGCTCCTTCCGAGGGAGTCTACAAACTAAGGGCCGAAATACTGGCGTCAGACGGAAGTTCCGTTCAGACTGATGAATACCCGCTTCAAGTCGATACGACAGCGCCAAGTTTGGCAAACGTGACAGTAAAAGGGGAATGGAACCGGGCGCTTTCTGATGGAACGCTACTGCGAGGTCCTAACCGATTTTCAGGTATAGATGTGTCTGCATCTGATGCCGGTTCTTCGGTTTCCTCTATACAGGCGTATGCTGTAGATAGCAAAGGCAAGAGGAGTCCTGTTGTCTCGGTTAATTACGCCAACGGCCAAGGCCAGTTGTTGAACTGGAGCACTGTGTTCCCTAATGGGGAGGATCTATATACGCTTCATTTCGAGGCCCTGGATAAAGCAGGGAACAAAGGGTCAATAGCCTATCCTATTGCTTGGGATTCAGTAGGTGCAAAGTCTGGAGAGAATCCTGAGCCAGTAGCAGTGTATGACCCTAAGAACCCGCAGGCCTCAACTTTTAAGGTTAATGGTCAGGCCCTATCAGGTTTTGCGCCTTATCAGAACGGAATGACCATTTATTCCGATACCTACAGGGTGCTCTACCGGATACCCAAAACAAACTCCTATCCTTCTTCACCTTACGGTGCTCAAAGCGGTAACTGGTGTGATTATAAAAACTGTATTGAAGGCAATATCATTGCCGAAGACGGTACATATGATTATCGGCAGACGCAAGCTGATGTATTCCAGCAACATGGGACAAAAACTAAGTCGTTTATTATTTACGACTGGGTTATGAACTCTCTTGGTAATACATCCGTCAGTGTGAAAGCTGATCCATCGGTTAGCTTGGCTCCCATCGGTAAGTATGTTGAATATCTTAGGGATGATGGTCAGTGGGTCCGCGGTGAAACCATTAATATGAGCTCAGTTAACCATTATAAAAAACTGAGATTTCATGTTGAGCCGAGACCTTACGCTCAGGAGTTATGGGGATCTTGGTTGCCTACTACTAAAATTCCGGCAAATGCTTCTTATGCAGAAGTGGATACGGATATATCGTTCAGTGGGCGCTCATGTTCATGGCCTGGATATTGGTCTCGACCGGAAGGGAAGCCTGAACTTCCGTCTGATCGGATTGGGGCAACGTTCTGCTATGACCTTAACCCTCCTGAAATTGCTGGGTTAGAACGAAATGGGCGGATTTTTAAAGCTCATTTCCGTGAGCCTGATTCATTTGACGGTTGGGGTGTTAACCAGTGGGTTATTTCTAACAACTCAAGTGCGTCTGCGATAACCTCGACTGGCGAAGAACGTCCGTTGTCTCGTACTGAAGTTCTTCGTAGTAGCACAAATGATTGGTTTTTCACATTTTCTGCTGAGAATCTGTCAGAGGGCACATATACCGGCATATCTCTCGTAGCTAAAGATGCTTTCGGTAATGAGGTTAAGCAGGTATTCACTGGCTCCCAATATGCTATGAGCATAGATAATTCAGCGCCGACACTAACCGTATCGATCAGTGATGGAGCACCAATCCAGTCTTTGGATGATGTTGTAATCACCTTGACTGATACTGCCGACCCGAGTCCTAAGCTGACCTCTATTGCCCTCGTCGGAGGCCCAGCCGATGACAAGGTGCAGTTGTCTTGGCGTGAGGAGTCGAAAGGTCGATTCCGCCTTGAGTACCCGGTAATGTTCCCGTCTTTGAAGGAAGGGGAATCTTACACGCTGACTGTTTCCGGTGAGGACGCACAAGGCAACGCGGTTCAAAAGGCGGTTGGCTTCGAGTACAAACCGCGTCAGGTGATGCTGGCGGATGGGATGGATGGCAAGGTTATGGTCCCCGCTGTCACTCATGAATTTGTTCATGCAGATGGCAAGCGGATCATCGAGACCAAGCCGCTGACGCTCAGTGATGGTGCTGTCGTGACAGGTTCATACGACGTGTTTGCGACCCTCCGTTCTGATGCGAAAGTGCCGCTGGTGGTGAATGGGGTGCGTATCGAGCCGGGCCAGACAATGGGGATCATGAGCCAACATGATTTCGGTGCGTCAGGTGGTCGTTTGAGCATTCCGGTTAAACCGGCTGTTCCTGATGTGGTCGGCTCTTCCAGTCTTCTTGTCATGACCTCCGCGCCGAACTCACCCATCTTGGTTGTGGACATCAATACCTGGAAAGGGACGGCCAAGCTCTCGGCTGAATCATGGACAATTCGCCAGGTTATTGACCCGGTGAAAATCTATGCCCTGCCAGAGTCGGGTGTGCCTTGCCGGTTCACCACGAAAGAGGATGTGGCTATGGCCGCAGACCCAATTCGTGACCCGGTGTGTTTGCTCCAATGGGACAGAACTCCGGATGAGGCTGAACAAACTACGCAGGACAACAACGGGATGAAAGTTGCCGGGCTGGTGGGGCAGGCTGTGAGCATTGGTGAACAACCTGTCGAATACAGCCTGTACCTGTTCAGTGGTGACGGTTCCAAGGTAAAAGTTGGGTCTGGCTCTCAGAACCTGACGGTAACTACTGCCTATGGCTCTGTTGGTTACACCCCGATTGATGACATTGCTCAGGTGAATCGCGTCATTGAAGACTTTGATGTGAACTTCAAGCAGAGCAAAGGTCCTGATTGTTCAATCACTCTCAGTGCTGACCGTGCGAAAAACGAGGCCGCGAACAAAGCTGTTGGCAGTGCAAGCCGCACCTGTCTGTTCGAGTGGCAGCAGATCCCCGATGGACTGGTCCAAGACCCGTTATCGGAATCTCCTTCGTTGTCAGGTTCCCTGGCCGAGAACGGTGATCACCCTCTGGGGTGGCGGGTAAGTATTTTCACCCGTAACGGCACTCGGGTGACGTTGAACGACGAGACTTTCAATGTCGAAGCGGTTGACCCACCAGCTCCGACCGTTGAACTAGCCTCCGACTACAACTTCAAAGACAACATCTACTTGGTGCCGATGACAGGTAACTACCTGGGTGATGCCATTATCAACTCTGAACGAGCTGATCTGGATATTGCCATATCGCGCAACTCTGATGTTCTTGAGTCTGAGACCTTCACTCCGGGATGGGGTGCCACCAATAAGGTGTATCGCCGCATCAATACCGATGAGCGAGCGTTGTGGGAGGAGACCACCTACAAGGTGAACGCGGCCTACAACAAGGTGCCTGATGTGAAGACTGAGGTTGTCTACCGGGCTATCTCTGCACCTTCTGACAGTATCCGTCCTATCGTTGAAGTTAAAGGTGATACCGCGATTGACACCCAGGCATTGCCGGTTAGGGTTCTCATCCGTGATCAGTACAAACCTGATGGTGACTATGACGCTAACACGATGGGGGTGTGGAAAGTACGCCTGATCCAGCAAAAGGCCTACAACGAGACGGTTGCGCTCACTGATTATGCGGAAGCATCGAACGGTGAAGCTCAGTTCTCAGTAGACCTGTCTGGTGTGGATACTTCCTCCGTCCGTATCGCTGCTGAGGCTGTTCTGGAAAGCCCTGTTGAGGGTTACAACCGCACAGAGTTGTCTATCAGACCTGCCTTCTTGACAGTGCTTCGTGGTGGTGCCATCGGTGCTGGCGTGGAGGCTCGCAAGTTGTCTGGTGAAGCTCCGTTCACTGCTGTGTTCAAGCTATCTTTGGACGACCGTCAGGATCTCCGGGCTACCGGCCAGGTTGTGTGGGAAACCAGTAAGGACGACGGTAAAACCTGGGAGCAGTTCATCCCAGAAGATCGATACAAGTATCAGCTTGTGAAGACCTTCGACAAGGGGGAGTACCAGGTTCGGGCCAAGGTGGTGAACGTCAACTCAGGTGCGGAAAAGTACACCGAAGCGGTCAGTGTTGTCGCTTACGACAAACCTGATATTGCTGTTATCGGCCCGACCACGTTGTTTGTCGGAAGTGAAGGCAAGTACACAGCGAACCTGACGTTGAACGATGAGCCAATCTCCGGTGGCAATGCCATTGTTGAGTGGTCTACTGACGGTGGCAAAACCTACGCGCAGACAGGGGATAGCATCACGCTTTCGAGCGATGAAGAAACCCGATACCGCCTGTGGGCTCGTGTGCGCTCTGCCACTGCACCGGCTGATGACGGCTATGCCTATGAAGTTGCGAAAACGGCAGTTGACTTCCGAGCAGTGAAGGCCCCCCGTCCTTACGTGACAGGGCCGCGAGTCATTGAGACCGGTAAGAAGTATGTGTTCAAAGCCGAAACCAGCCTGCCTTACCGTGGGATGGACGTGAAGCTGAACGGGTTCTTCACGCTGCCTGATGGCTCAATTGTGCAGGGTGATACTGCTGAGTACGTGCCTTCGGACACTGACCTCAACCAGGCTACTGTAGAAACGAAGTACACCACCTGGATCGAAGGATACCGAGATCAGGGTGCAGAAGCCTCGCATAGCCTACGCTCCCGCGTGTGGCAGTATGTATGGCCGAGCTTCGGAATGCAGGTCAGGAAGAACGCTGACGTGGCTCCTGCGACGATCACCGCGTCAGTGCGGCCAATTGCCTTCAACGGCAAGCTGGAAGAACCGACCTACGAGTGGGAGTTGCCGGAAGGCGCAGTGATTCAGGATCAGCGGCAGGATATTGTCCGGTCCTTTGTGATCAATGAGCCGGGCGATTACAACATCAAGGTGACTGTCCGTGATGCTCGCGGCCATGAAACCGTGATCGAGCAACCGCTCAAGATCGGCCAGGCAGAGCCCTATGCTATCGACCTGCAATACTCTGGCTCGAACAAATACGAGCGTGAGCCTCTGGATGTGCTGTTGCGACCGTACATTTCTGGCGGCCACCCACGCGACCGTATTTCGACTCGCGTCTACTCGGTAGATGGTACGCCGTTGGAAAGCAGCGGTTACTACGGCAGAGCAACTCTGGGCGCTGGTGAGCACAGCATCAAGCTGAAAATAACCTCAGAAATGGGGCATGAAGCTGAGGGCGAGGTGAACATCAATGTGGCAGAGAACAAGTTGCCTGCATGTAGCCTGAGCTCACGAGAGACCGTTGGGTCGTGGATCGTTTATGCGAACTGCGAAGATACCGATGGCCGCATGAAGTCCTACGAATGGACCATTGCCGGTGAGTTGCAGAGCATCAGCTCTGATCGAGTGACTATCAGCAAGGGCACCTATGAAACGATGCCGACCATCTCTCTGGTTGGGGTCGATGACTCTGGTGGCAAATCCGAAGCTGTTACCATGAACTAAGGTTCATTCCTCTCAAAGCCCGGTTCAGACCGGGCTTTTTTTTGTATCGCGCTGGAATTGTCCAAATTGGGCTATTACAGAGGCGAGTCTATTTCCCTCCCCCGGATACACTGCCCAGCATCCAGTAATCCAATCTTAGGGGATAGACATGCGGACAAAATTACTCGGGGCGCTGATGGTGTTCGGGATTATTACCGGCACGGCTCATGCGTCATCGAAATTGGAAATCACCGATCCCAGAGCGGCGAAGATAGAGGACATCGTAGAGCTACCCATCAAAGGGGTTCGAGCCGTCCAAAGTGATGGGCAGATCATGTTCCTCTCTGAAAACGGGCGATTTGTTATTTCAGGACAAATCTACGACCTGTGGAGCAAGAAGCCCCTCAACACGATGTCCCAAATGAGGGATGTAGCGGAGCGTATCCACTTCAAGAGCATGGGCATGGATGTGGACACGCTGAACACCGTTTCGATGGGGCGTGGTGACAAAGAGGTGGTGGTCTTTGTCGATCCTAGATGCGCGGTTTGCCATCAGCTCATGGGTGATGCCAAATCGCTGGTGGATGATTACACCTTTAAATTTATCGTGATTCCTGCTCTGGGTGCTGAGTCCAACCGCTTGGCAAAGAACTTGTACTGCGCGAAAGACAAAACCCACGCGCTCGATGCGCTGATGAACAACACCTTGGGTTCCCTTCCTTCAAAAGAAACCTGCGACCCCGGCCAATACGATCAAACGCTGCTGACAGCTCATTTCATTGGGATTGAGGGCGTTCCGTTCGTGGTTGCTCCGGATGGTCGTGTCAGCAAAGGACGTCCGAAGAACCTGAAATCATGGTTGGAGAGTGTTGAATGATCGTAACCATCAAAAAGAAACTCGAAGAAACGTTGATCCCGGAGCACTTGCGAGCTGCCGGGATTATTCCTGTCCTGGCCTATGACGAAGACGATCATGTCTTCCTTATGGATGACCACAGTGCAGGCTTTGGTTTCATGTGTGAGCCCCTGTGTGGTGCCGATGAAAAAGTTCAGGAGCGAATGAACGGTTTCCTGAATCAGGAGTTCCCGTCGAAGACTACGCTCCAGTTTGTTCTGTTCCGCTCCCCGGACATCAATCAGGAGATGTACCGGATGATGGGGTTGCGTGATGGCTTCCGTCACGAGCTGCTGACATCTGTCATCAAGGAACGGATTAACTTCCTCCAGCACCACACGACAGAACGCATATTTGCCAAGACCAACAAAGGTATCTACGACAATGGCTTGATCCAAGACCTCAAGCTGTTCGTTACGTGCAAAGTCCCCATCAAGAACAATAACCCGACTGAAAGCGAACTCCAGCAGCTCGCACAGCTTCGCACGAAGGTCGAATCATCGCTTCAAACCGTTGGTCTGCGTCCCCGCACAATGACGGCGGTGAACTACATCCGGATCATGAGCACCATCCTGAATTGGGGGCCGGATGCTTCATGGCGACATGACTCTGTGGATTGGGAGATGGATAAGCCCATCTGCGAGCAAATCTTCGATTACGGCACTGATGTGGAAGTCAGCAAGAACGGCATCAGGCTGGGGGACTACCACGCGAAAGTCATGTCAGCGAAAAAGCTGCCTGACGTTTTCTACTTTGGTGATGCGTTGACCTATGCCGGGGATCTCAGCGGCGGCAACTCCAGCATCAAAGAAAACTACATGGTTGTGACCAATGTGTTTTTCCCTGAGGCAGAAAGCACGAAAAACACTCTGGAGCGCAAACGCCAGTTCACTGTAAACCAAGCCTACGGGCCGATGCTCAAATTCGTGCCGGTGCTGGCGGACAAAAAGGAGAGCTTCGACACTCTCTATGAGTCCATGAAAGAGGGGGCTAAGCCAGTCAAGATCACCTACTCGGTGGTTTTATTTGCTCCAACCAAAGAACGTGTTGAAGCGGCGGCGATGGCCGCACGAAACATCTGGCGTGAATCTCGGTTCGAGCTGATGGAGGATAAGTTCGTTGCTCTGCCGATGTTCCTCAACTGCCTGCCATTCTGTACAGACCGGGATGCAGTGCGAGACCTATTCCGCTACAAGACCATGACAACCGAGCAGGCGGCTGTGGTCCTGCCGGTGTTTGGGGAATGGAAGGGGACCGGGACCTATCATGCAGCGCTGATTTCCCGCAACGGCCAGCTCATGAGTCTGTCTCTTCACGACAGTAATACCAACAAAAACCTGGTGATCGCAGCCGAATCCGGCTCGGGTAAATCGTTCCTTACCAACGAACTGATTTTTTCCTACTTGTCCGAGGGTGCTCAGGTCTGGGTTATTGATGCCGGTAAGTCCTACCAGAAGCTGTCGGAAATGCTCAATGGCGACTTCGTTCACTTTGAAGAAGGAACGCACGTCTGCCTCAACCCGTTCGAGCTCATACAGAACTACGAGGACGAAGAAGACGCGATTGTCAGCCTCGTTTGTGCAATGGCGTCGGCCAAAGGCTTGCTGGATGAATGGCAAATCTCTGCGCTGAAACAGGTCCTTTCTCGCCTGTGGGAAGAGAAAGGTAAAGAGATGAAGGTTGACGACATCGCTGAGCGCTGTCTGGAAGAAGAAAACGACCAGCGCCTCAAGGATATTGGTCAGCAGCTCTACGCCTTTACGTCGAAAGGTAGCTACGGGAAATACTTCTCTCGCAAGAACAACGTCAGCTTCCAGAACCAGTTCACTGTACTGGAGCTCGATGAACTGCAAGGGCGTAAGCACTTGCGTCAGGTTGTACTGCTCCAGCTTATTTACCAGATCCAGCAAGAAGTATTCCTGGGTGAACGTAACCGCAAGAAAGTCGTCATCGTGGATGAGGCCTGGGACCTGCTCAAAGAGGGCGAGGTCTCGGTCTTCATGGAACATGCCTACCGCAAATTCCGTAAGTACGGTGGCTCCGTTGTCATTGCAACGCAGTCCATCAACGACCTCTATGAGAACGCAGTGGGCCGCGCCATCGCGGAGAACTCGGCCAGCATGTACTTGCTCGGCCAAACCGAAGAAACCGTGGAATCTGTTAAACGTAGCGGTCGTCTGACCCTTTCAGAGGGCGGGTTCCACACCCTCAAGACGGTACACACCATCCAGGGCGTGTACTCAGAAATCTTTATCAAATCGAAGAGCGGCATGGGCGTCGGACGCTTGATAGTGGGCGACTTCCAGAAGCTGCTTTATTCGACCGATCCGGTGGACGTTAACGCCATCGACCAGTTTGTGAAACAAGGCATGAGCATTCCTGAGGCAATCAAGGCCGTGATGCGAAGCCGTCAGCAGGCTGCATAACCAGGGAGACAGTAATGGACATTAAATCAATCGCAATCGCCGCCATTCTCGGTGCCGCTGGTGGCTTCGGCGGTAGCTACTACGTGATGAGCGAACAAACGGCAAGCATCCATCAGCGTTTGAATCAAACCCCGCCAGTGGTCGTGGTTGACTTCGCTAAAGTGGCGTCGGCGTATCCCGCTGGTGCCTCTCAGGAGGAAGTTGAAAGACTGATGGTCAAGACCAATGACGCAATTTTGAAGTTGAAAGACGCAGGTTATTTGGTCCTTGACGCAAGTGCTGTCGTCGGTGCTCCAAGTGACGTGTACCTCCCTGATGAGGTGCTGAAATGAATTTTCCACTCAAGAAGTATTTCGTCAAAAAGGAATCCTGGAAGCGCTTCGGGGTTAAGGCCGGTGTGACACTACTGGTTCTTTGGGCTGCTGGTGCGGCCTTTGCCAGCCGCTACCGTATTGGCATTGATCCACAACAGGAGAAGTGCCTGCCGGGTTACACCTTCTTCCTCATTGATCTGAACGACCAAACTCTGGAGAGGGGAGCTGTTTACGCCTTCCAAGCCAAGAACATGCAGCCTTTCTACAAGGACGGGACTCGCATGGTCAAAATCCTCACCGGTATGCCGGGGGATAAAGTCGAGATCAACGATAAGTGGAAGATCACCGTCAATGGTGATGTCGTCGGAGAGGGGCTCCAGCTCGCAGGGAAACTACATCTGCCAGAGAGCCACTTTTACGGCAAGACCACGCTGAAAGAGAATAACTACTGGTTTATGGGCAAAAGCCCATTCAGCTTCGACTCACGTTACTGGGGGACTGTGAAAAATGATCAGATCATTGGCCGCGCATATCCCCTGTTCTAAGAGCGTTCTGGTGGCGTTGATATTCTCTGTGGCTGGCGGGGCATACGCTCAAGAGTCTCCGCTCACAGAGCAGGATAAGGCGCTTATTGAGAAAGGAAAGCAAATTGCCCAAAAGGCCCAGAAGATGGAAATGCCATCTCTGTTGCAAAACCAACACATGGACGAGGCTCAGGCCGAAGCCAAGGCATTTTTCAAGCAGCTCCAAACTACTAACCCAACGCTCAAGGAGATGCACCGGAAACAGGCTGAAAAGGGTATCTACTCTGACCATCGGATACTGGTTTTCGCCTCGTTGTCTCTTGGCGAACAGGGGTTAGATGACGTCCTAACGGCGGTGTCAGGCCAGCCTGATTCTGTAATTGTGTTCCGTGGCATCCCGGAAGGAATGAACTTGGGGCAGGGAGTTAAAGCTATTCAGGCGCTCGCGGCCAAAAAAGACCCAGTGCCGAACATCATCATCAACCCTACGTTGTTCAAAACGTACAACATCACAGCCGTTCCCACGATTGTGATGCTGGAGGATGAGCCGCTGCCTGGCGAACAACCAAACGTCGTCGCCCAGGTCTCCGGGTTGTCCGACCCGGTATGGTTGGCTCGGGAAGTGGATAACGGAGAAAAAGGCGATCTCGGCGTTAAGGGGCCGGTGGAGAAAATCAGTGAGCCAGACCTTATTGATGTTGCCAAGAAACGCCTTGCCAATATCGACTGGGAAGAGAAGAAGAAACAGGCTATAGAGCGCTTCTGGACCAAGCAGAATTTCAATGAGCTGCCCAGAGCGCCAAAATCTCGAACACGAGAAATTGACCCTAGCGTCATGATCACCAGTGACATCAGCACTCCGGATGGCACTGTGTTCGCTCACGCGGGTGACGTGATCAACCCATTGTGCGATCCGAAGGAAGTTTGCAAGCCTGGAACGCGGCCATTTACCCAAGCGGTCGTAGTTTTCGACCCGCTGGACAAAAAGCAAATGGAGCTGCTCGCCAAGAAGCTGCCTGAAATTAAGCAGGAACCTGGCGTACAACGGATTACCTATATCGCCACAGAGTTCGACAAAGACAAAGGCTGGGATTCCTACAAGAGTGTCACCGACAACTTTGACGCGCCGGTATATCTGCTGACGCCAGATCTGATTACCCGGTTCGAGCTGGAGCACACACCGAGCGTCATTACTGCCAGAGGCAAGAAGTTTGTTGTCCGCGAACTTGCTGAGGAGGGCGGTGAATGATTTTTGCCCCGGCTTTCCAACCAATTAAAGACGTCGGCACAGGTTCGTTTGTCGCTGCTGAGGTACTGGCTCGTTGGTACGACGAAGGCCGGGTTCTTACACCATCCTCTCTGTCATCACCTCCTTATTGGGGGCTGGTGGATATGGAGATGGCACGGTTCATTCAGGACAACCTTCATTATTGCTTGGATCTGTACCCAGCTCTTTTTCTGAATGTCTCTGAACATACTTTGCAATCAGACGTCATTTTCAAAGCGTGGTGGAGGGTTGTCCGCGACATTGCTAAGAATCACTCATCACGGCTTGTCATCGAGATTACCGAGGGCATTCAGGATGCCTCTCTCGCATTGAGATGGGAGGCTCTTACCGAAATAGGGGTTGAGCTGGCGCTGGATGACTATGGAGACAAAAACTCTTCGCTGGAGCGCCTGAGTCGTTATGACTGGCACTATTGCAAGTTTGACGCGAGAAGACTGCGGTCGCTTGAAGACTACTCGGCCATCCTCCACTGCCGCCGAAAAGGCATACAGCTCATTGCTGAGCAGGTGGAGAGCTTCCCATTGGGGGAGAGCGCCAAATTACTTGGACTGTCATGGCAACAAGGTTTCTATCACGGGAAGCCTGCTGTCATGGAGAAACACTTGAATTACGTAAAGGCCTTACCATGATGCAAAAAATTCTACGGGTCATTGCCGTTAGCGCGGTCTTTTGGGTTCGTTCGGTATCGGCTGACCCTGGGTGCCAGAATGCGGAAGTAATCGGCGGAAAACTGATTACTGACATCTGCTGGAGCTGTATTTTTCCCATCAAAGTAGCAGGGGTTCCTATAAGTGGTGGAGGCGGATCATTCCCGAGTGAAGCCGTAAGCAACCCTCTGTGTATGTGCGAGGATAATCTAGGGGTCCCTCGGCCTGGAGTCACCACTTCTATGTGGGAGCCAGCACGGCTTGTTGAATTTCAGAGAGTGCCTGGCTGCTCATCTGTCTTGAATGGTGTCAGGTTCCCGTTTGATAGGACTAACCAAGGGCATCATGGCATGGGAGACATGGATGGTGGTGATGGTTCTTTTATGCACTATCACTACTATGCGTTTCCTCTGTTGGTGATGCTCGATTTATTTATTAAGCAGACCTGTAATGCTGATGGGTATATGGATCTCGACATCATGTACATGTCGGAGCTCGACCCGACCTGGAACAATGATGAGCTCGCTTTTTTTACCAATCCAGAGGCGGCGGCAGTAGCAAACCCAATTGCGGCGGCTGCGTGTACTGCTGATGCTGTCTCATCAACCGCTGGAAAACCTTTAAAACAGCTTTTCTGGTGTGCTGGTTCATGGGGCACCCTGTATCCATTTAGTGGCAACCAGAATGGTGGAAAAGGTGTTATCCGCGATAGCAGTCTTCTTAGCACAAGGGTTCTGGCTGCTTTGCATCGCCGGGGGTTAGCGTGGAAGACAATGGGTTCTGAGGCTATGTGTAGAGGTGTTATTAGCCCAACACTACCCAAAACGCAGTACAAATTCACGCTATTGCATCCGGTTCCAGAGACAAACTCATCTCACGTAATTGGCGAATCCACTCTTACGTGGGGTCTGGCGCGAACTATACCGGCAATTGGGCAAGACCCTATTTACACCATCTGGCGATGGAATGATTGCTGTAACAATTGAGCAGACCCTAACGAATTTGCACGGGCATTTTAGATTATGCCCCAAAAGGGCCACTACACGTACAGGTGGCCCTTGTCTTCTCAGATAGCATGGGAAGGTTGAAATGGAGAACACAATGCGAAGTCATAATTACTTTATGAAAGCTGTGGCCTCGCTGTTGACAGTAACCATGTCTGCGCTGCCGATACATTCCTACGCTAACGGTAGCCAAGACCAGGACATCACAGCGGTGGGTAAAGAGGCCCAGGCTTTCGGACAAAACCTCTCAAACTCATTCAAGTCGAGCTCGGGGACTGTGCAAGATGGCACAATCTCTATGCCGACGTTGAAAGACGGTCAATTCCAAATGAACGGGGGGAGTCAGATTAATGTCAATGATCTATTCCCCGGAACGAGCGGGACCAACAATAAACCTGATAGTTATTACTTCCCTGATGCCAATAAACCTGATGTGGGCGGTCTGCAAGGCATTTACGACTCTGGCGATGACATGGACAGCGTGGGGAATAATGCAAAAGGGTCGCTGTGGAGTGATGCCAATAGTGCTAATCCATCAATCTCTGGTGCGGCATACAAGGTTCTTCTCGATGCCTCTAATCGATCACGCCCTGATTTCAGTAATGACCCTGTACTAAATCTAAGCAAAAAGACCTATGAGGATATGGACCTCATCGCAGGTGGCTTTGGGGATTGTTCTGCCGAAACAACCATCAATCAGAATACTATCAACGCCCACATTCCAGAGTATGAACGGTGTCAGCGTGTTGTAGATCAAAGCGCGGACTGTGAGGTTGTCCATGACTACGATGCCTCTGTGGTGAAGCACTATGATGGTCCATATAACCTCAAATCTTGTGGAGAAGGCTGTACTGAGTTGTGGATTGGCCGAGTTGGTAACGACTACTGGAGTGGCAACTGTTCGATTTATGAGGAATACACGCGGGTCCAAGTCAGTAATCCAGACGCCATAGTGTCTGCAACTCTTGAGTACGCCAAGTGGGATGACTACATGCAAGTTTGGGTTGGTAAATCAGGTCAGGAAACTAAAGTATGGTCCGGCCCTGACGGCAATTTCCCTCCAGAAACGGCTGGCCGATGTGAATTGTCAACAAGTTGGGAGCGAAACCCTAATATTGATGTCACTCCCTATTTCAAGAATGTGAAAGATGGTGATGTTGTTACGTTTAAGATCCGCGTTTCAGTAACTGGCGCAGGTGAGGGTTTTGGCCGCATAAAGCTACGCTATGACCCATCAAAAGCCATTACCAAGGATGAGTGGGCTCCACAGAGCTGCATGGATTCAGCCAAAGGGGTTGTAGATGGTTTTGCGGAAGGCGAGATCACATGTATAGATGACCCGACTGATGCTACGGGCTGCACAGTCATCAATGGGATCAAAGTTTGCGAATCTCAACTCAAGCCGTCACCTTTGCCTGGTATTCCAAAACTATGCAAAAAGGTTCGAGTTAAAGCTGACTATGACTTTTATAAGGGGCAAATGGACTGCTGGACAGACCCTCAAGGTGAAACGCACTGTCCGGTAAACACGGGCGGGAATCTCGATAGCTGTCAGAAATATGAAGAAAACCCTCAGTGCGGCTTCATCAGTTCCAAATGTGTTGATGGTGCTCAGGGAAGTTCTGGTACGTGCTACGTCCACGAGGATACTTATGACTGTGGTACAGATGTTTCTGTTCCGACCTTGGAAAAGGAAACTGAGTACCAGTGCGGTGGGCCTATACGCTGCATGGGAGATGACTGCCTTGATTTGACCAAAACACAAAGCACTGATTTTGCTCGCGCTACTGCGTTGCTCAATGCAGCCCAATTCATGACGCAGGATATGAGCTGCACAGGCCAAGATGGGGATGACAATCCTACCGGGGATGAAAACGTTATTTGCTCTGCTTTTGCAGGGGAAGCTGGCGAATGCAAGATAGCTGTTGGGGGAGTTTCTGATTGCTGTGAAAAGCCAACCAATATATCTCTTGCCGATTATCTGAACCTAATAATGGCCGTTCCAAAGCTCGATGGCGCAGTGATGGGGCTGACTGATGGTAATGCGCTTAAAGGTGCTTATCAGGTACTTAGGGAACCTGCCCTTCAAGGGTGGACAGAAGTCACAAAACCGTTCACAAGTTATATAGAGAACGTTTCAGGTGCTGTTGATTCGTTCTTCCAGCCTGTAGAGCAGTTTGTTGATCAACTCATTGACCAGCTCAAAGAGCAAGTCAAAGAAGTGATGATGGATGTCATGAAATCAGCAGGCCAAGATGCAGCAACAGAGCAGGCGGCTGCCGCAGCATCTGAACAAGCTGCCGAAGCAATGATGGAGACTGCGACAACATGGCTTAGCACTGCCATGACGATATATACCGTCTATGTCGTTGCGATGGTGATGATCCAGATGATTTATAAGTGCGAGGAAGAAGAGTTCACTATGAACGCCAAAAGAGCGCTCAAGAATTGCACCTATGTAGGCTCTTATTGTAAATCTAAGGTGTTGGGCGCTTGTATTGAAAAAAGAGAAGCGTATTGCTGCTTCAATTCTCCGCTCTCTCGTATTATACAAGAACAGGTTCGCCCTCAATTGGGGCAGAACTTTGGAGACCCCAAAAATCCTCAGTGTGAAGGGATTCCACTAGATAAAATTGCCGAAATTGATTGGAGCAAAATTAATTTGGATGAGTGGCTTGGGATATTACAGCAGAACGGTAAATTCCCTGATCCGGCCTCAATAAATCTCGACTCGCTGACTGGAGCAGGGAATGACTTCAATATTGACGGGACGCGGAAGAATGCTCAGGAAAGGGCGTTGGAGCGGTTGGAAGGGATTGATATTGACGCGAAGCGAAAAGAGGCGACAAACAGCATAGACCCTCAAACAGGCGCGCCAACTGGTGGTGGTGGATAAAAAAAGGGGCCTTTCGGCCCCTTTCTCATGTAGATTGATTACGCTTCTGGGTAAACAAATAACTCTGCTTTTCCCTGATCAAGAAGGTAAGGGAAAGCAACTTTTTCGCCATTATCCAGCTCAACCGATTTTGGAGCAAGGTAGAGGTAGGCCCAAGCTGGTAGCTGTTTGCTAATAGCTGCGTAGATCGCTTGCTGAGGAGCATGGCTTGCTGCCCCATTACCGACATTCACAAAGTTGTATGCGGTCTCATGGCCTGATGTGAAGGCATACGCTGTACCTTGAACGCCAGAGACAAAATTAGGAGCTGACCCTAGGCGAGGCTCCACGATTTTCACCTTAACGGAACACATGTCAGCTACCTTACTTTGTCCGTTCACCCACGTCGGGCAACCCCATTCATTCTTGTAGAACTGATAGGTTAGGCGACCATCTTTGTCATACAGAAGCGTGAAATTGGCACCCAAATCAGTCAGCGCTGACTCAATGGAAACTTTCACATGTGAAAGAAATTTGGCCTGAGCGTCTGCCGGTGAAACTGCTTCGTTAGCAGGCATCCAAGCGATCAAGCTATTGCGAGCGCCATGCTGTTTGGGGCCGATAGCCCAGTTCGCAAGGTTGACCAAGCCACCTTGCCAGTCGGTCATTCCGAGCTGAGGGGACATGTAGCCAGACAGCACGTAGGCTGCCCCAAACGTTTTGGTGTCGGTCAGACGCTCCAGCTTGTCACGCGGAACAGAAGCGTCTTGGATGCCTGTTACCAGGCCACCGGCCTCCGCGATGTTGTAAGCGCGACTGTGATTGGTTTTGTACGCTGTGGGTTCGTAACTGCTGGTGGATGCACAGCCAGATAGAGCTGCTACAGCCAGAGCCACGGTGGTGATTAAAGCCTTTTTCATGTTGTTCTCCGTTCTTACCTGAGTTGAATCTGATTTACTTCGATAATATCACAGCATCAAAAAATGCAACCATAAAAGACAAAAAAAAGCCCCTCGGGCGAGGGGCAAAGGTTTGGGCTGGGTTATGCTGCTTTTGTTTTCTCGGCTTCGTCTGCGATTTCCTTGTCGCCGGTTGCAGATTCCGGAGCGGCTTCGGCCACTTCACCTTCTTTGCCTTTGCTGTGGGCGGAAATGCGAGCCCGTTTCTCGATGCCGATGATTCGACCGGCCAGCTTGATGAGGCGTTGCTGCCATTGGTAAGTGGCGTCGGTGCGCTGCTTGCTGGTCAGTACGGTGTTCAGCCAGAGAGTGTCAACGATCCCCATCAGGGTATCCAGTTTGCGGATCAGGTGTGCAAACTGAGCAACCTGAGGAGAGTTGATCTCGATGGTGTATTCATTCGGGTTGGTGTAGCCGGGCATCATGTCGATGCCGTTGTCTTCCATCAGCTTGTTGAGCTGGGCGGTAGCTTTGTCCAGGTCTTCGGAGACCTTGGAAATGTGTTCCAGGATGACGGTTTCAACCTGGTCGATTTCGTCCTGCTCACCGATGATGCGAAGGATCACGTCGATGGAGAACAGGGAGTTGGAAACTCGCTCAAAGCTGCGTTCCATGACGCGCTGAGCTTGGAGGCTGTTTACTTTCAGAACTTGCTTGAAAACAGGGCGAGAGTAGTGGTTGCTGCGGTCGTTGTTTGTGTCCAGTGCTACTTGTGCTTCTGCCATTAGAGATACTCCTAAATTTGAGGTACAGATAAACGCACTGGAAAGGATAAATGCGGTCAATCTGTAACCTGACCTCTCGAAGTGCCCAAAATGGACAGTTACAGCGTTTTCTGTTTAGCAAAGGTGAGCTATATTTGAATCATCTTAGTCGCTCTGCGGCTATAGGTGAGATAGCTGGTCTCCGAAAACAAACAGCATCTAGTCTTATGCCGTATGGCATTACTTAACCCCAAGCCGGGGGCTTCTCCCGGTTTTCGGGTGTTGCCCCTGTTTTTTTACATAGGAGCAACACCATGCACATCATCACTTTCATTGTAGTTCTGCTTGCATCTCTGGGCGCACTGTACGTAGGCGCGAAGGCATTTGCTTTTTCCTTCATCGTTCTCGCTAAAGTGTTCCAGCGTATCGGTTTGTTCCTTTGGAACAAATTCGCAGTTCCTGCAATGCGGTCTGTACAGGCCGTCATCAAAGAACGTGCTGCCAAGGCTGAACAAGCCAAAGCAGTCGTTGAACCTGAGGTAACTCAAGTTCAAGAAGTCGCTAAACAAGAACCTGACTGGGATTATCTCGAAATCCCGACTTACCTTCGTAAGGGCAAGGAACTTGTTTGGTAATAACTGTCGCTGAGTAATCTTCGACACTTTCAAACCCATCGGGGCAACCATACCCCGACGGGGATGTTGCCCCTTTTTGCTTAGGAGCAACATCATGGAAATCGCTATCATCGCTTTGTGTATCCCTACTGGTTGGGCAATCTCTCGTCCTTTCGTGAGAATCGCTGAATCGTTCGGTTACTGCTGATAGTCAACGCAAAGGGAGGGGGCAACCCCTCTCTTTCTGGTCAAGCCTCTGTGGCTTGTCCTCAAAGTCTTCTGGTGTCAGTTGGCTTTGACGACAAGCTACAGGGGGAATGTCGAATGCAACAGAATCTTCATGTTTACGACGATCACGCAGGCATCATCTATCTGGCTGATGGACGCGAGGTGAAATTTGATCCGAAACTGTATTCCAGCTCCTACCAGGCGCACAGTGAAGCAGTGAAGTGGGCCAAAGAAACCGGGGTCATTGGTCAAAACGACGATGTGGTGATGTTCGTCCATTGAGGGAGTGGCCTCCAGGAGAGGCTACTCTCCTCGCTCCTTAAAAGTCTTCTTACTCATGGTGAATACCATCAGTAAGCAGATTTTGTTCTCTTCGGAGAGCGAAAAGTGCGATAGCTGGTCGCCAAAAACAAACAGCAAATTAACGTTAATTTACTAGCCCAACCGGGCGCATCCGCCCGGTTCGGGACGTGGTGCGCCTGTCACAATAGGAGCGCACCTATGTCTCAATACTCTCAATTCTCAGTAAGCAAGGTTTTCGGTATGCCCAGCATTCCGGAGAAGGTAACGGCCATCGGCTACGCTGACGGTTCAAACCCTTTCATCCCTGCCACTGATACCAACTACGTTTTCCGCAAAGAGTTTCTGCGAGAGGTCTTGGCCTATCTCAAAGAGCCTGGCGGTGACGCATTGTTCGTAACCGGCCCTACCGGGTCTGGCAAAACCTCAGGTATCACCGAGATCGCTGGTCGTCTCAACTGGCCTGTTCAGCAAATCACTGCCCACGGGCGGATGGAGCTGACAGATCTGATTGGACATCACGCTCTGGTCGCGGAAAAGCCTGGTCAACCACCTGTCATGAAGTTCATGTATGGACCTCTGGCAGTCGCTATGCGTGAAGGTCATCTGCTCCTCATCAACGAGGTGGATTTGGCCGACCCTGCCGAGCTGGCTGGTCTCAACGATGTCCTTGAAGGGCGTCCCCTTGTGATCGCTCAGAATGGCGGGGAAATCATCAAGCCGCACCCGATGTTTCGTGTGGTCGTTACTGGTAACTCTACGGGGTCCGGTGATGCTTCTGGTTTGTACCAGGGGGTGATGATGCAGAACCTCGCAGCTATGGATCGCTATCGTTTCACCAAAGTAGGGTATGCGGATGAGGAAGCTGAACTCAGCATTCTTGGCCGTGTTACTCCGAAACTTCCGGAAAATGTGCGGAAGGGAATGGTTCGGATTGCTAATCAGGTCCGCAAACTGTTTCTTGGCGAAAACGGTGAAGATGGTCAGATCAGCGTCACCATGTCCACTCGGACGTTGGTGCGTTGGGCGAAACTGTCTCTAGCGTTCCGTGGTGCCCCAAATGCTCTTGAATACGCCCTGGATCAAGCTCTGCTTATCCGTGCGGCCAAAGAGGAGCGTGAAGCCATCCTGCGTGTTGCGAAGGATGTGTTCGGGGACCAATGGCGCTAAGGGGTGACGCATGAAGAAAAATGACTGTTTGTGCCGTCGTTACACTGCTAAAGAGTGGGGCAATGACGAAACCACAATAGAAGTCTTCATTGGCTACAAGTTGCTCCGGGAGCCCAGCTCCTCGGAGCCAGGCCAATTCACGATGGTCGAGCTACGCCGAACCGTCACTGATGGGAAAGCTGAAAATTGGTCTGAGACAAAGCTCGAAGGACCTTTTGAAGCTAACGGCCCAGACACGATCCCAATGTCCTACAAGGACAAAGAAAGCCAGTATGTGTCACAGTTTCTCAGCCAGGGGTACACCTTTCTGGATGAGGTGCTGGTAAACGCAGAGACACAGACGGTGCTGGAAGGGGGGAATGTTTCAGCCGGACAAACAGCCAGCTTGGGATCTCTCAACTGGCTGTTATCTCCGCCCTCTGAGTTACCTCCAGGTGACATAAACCTCTTCAAAGGTTTTGTTGCTGGGGTTTTTGCCAAAGGAGCCGGTTTAATCGGCTTTGAGGTTGCTCGGAGCGAAGGCTCAAATGACTTGCTACCCAGTGTGCTGATGCGTACTGACAGCGGTTATGAGCTTGGGGTTAGCACTGGACTAGGCGAAAACACTATCCATCCAGCTACGCTGGAAGGCGCTGGTGAACTCCGCCCGGAACATGGTCACAAACCCCTGCTGATGTTGGTTTACCTGCAACAGCGTTTCGCGGATGACTTTTCAAACGTAGAGAAGCCGCTGGTGGCATTCTGTGATGAACAGGGTGATACCTTCGACTACGAGCGTTTTGATTCACTAAAACCCCTCATTGAACGGTTTGGTTTCAGCTACGACGAAGTAAGAGCAGATGCAGAAAGGCTTGGCCTTGTATCTGAGCTGATTCGCCTGGCAGAGATCGACGCCGAACAAGAGGATCACTTTTTTTAACCCTTACGGGGGCTTGCTCCCCGAAAGGGGCGTTGGCCCTCTCCAAATAACTTGGAGGTCATGATGTCTAAAGGCGTCAACAAAGTAATTCTGGTCGGTAATCTCGGTTCTGACCCGGAAATTCGCTACATGCCAAGCGGAACTGCCGTTGCCAACTTCAACGTTGCAACAACGGATACGTGGCGCGATAAGCAGTCTGGCGAGCAAAGAGAGCATACTGAGTGGCACCGTATTGTGCTTAAAGGTCGTTTGGCAGAAGTCGCTGGTGAGTACCTGAAAAAGGGCTCCCAAGTCTATCTCGAAGGGAGCAACCGCACCCGGAAGTGGACTGACAGCCAACAAATCGAGCGCTACACCACCGAAGTACACTGCGTTGAAATGCAGATGCTTGGTGGTCGTGGAAATGCACCTCAGGACAACTCTCAACGTGCAGCGCCCCAAAAAGGGCAACGTACAGGAGCCGGTACGCAATCTGCTCCTGTGCAGCAATCAGCACCGCAAGGTGGTATGGGCGGAGGCTATGGTCCCGCTCCTGATGGCTGGGATGATGACATCCCGTTCATGCGGCTGCACCACTTGGCTGGCGGGTAACACCGCCAACTCTTACTAAACCCCACGGGGGCACTCATGCCCCGAGGGGGTCATGGTGTCCTCAAACCGTTCATTCGTGAATTGGAGAAACACCATGTCTGATAACAAATCTCTTGTAACCCGTATCGCAAGCCGGTTTGGCGTGGACACCCGAAAGTTCTATGAAACTTTGAAGGCGACCGCATTCAAGCAGCGAGATGGAAGTGCCCCGACCGATGAGCAGATGATGACGCTCCTGATCGTGGCTGAACAGTACGGTTTGAACCCTTTCACTCGGGAAATCTATGCGTTTCCTGACAAGCAAAATGGGATCATTCCGGTAGTAGGTGTTGATGGTTGGAGCCGCATCATCAACGAGCATCCCCAGTATGATGGCGTCGAGTTCGTGTATTCGGACAAGATGGTCAGAATGCAGGGGGCGAAAGTTGACTGCCCTGAGTGGATTGAATGCGTGATTTACCGTAAGGACAGATCTCGCCCTATCCGCATCAAGGAGTTCATTGATGAGGTGTACCGTGAACCGTTTCAGGGTCAAGGTCGCAATGGTGCTTACACTGTTGATGGCCCCTGGCAAACGCACACCAAGCGTCAACTCCGGCACAAGTCGCTGATCCAGTGTTCTCGTGTCGCATTTGGTTTCTCTGGTATTTATGACCAGGATGAAGCTGAACGCATCCGTGAAATGGAGCAGGCATCGGCCATTAACCCGGCTATTGCCAATCTCCCTTCACCATCTCAAGTTCAAAGCCAAGAGCCTTTGGCTATTGAGCACAAAGAGCTTGACCCGATCCTAACCAAACTCGCAAATCGCGCCATTGCTGAAAACGCATGGTCTGCGGCGCATGAGTATGTGAAGGGACGGTATGAAGGTTCGGAACTGCAATATGCGACTCAATTCCTTCGTGACAAGGAGATGGATCAAATGGAGCCTCCGAAACCTGACTACCAGGAAGCGCACGAGCAAGAGTCCGCCGCTGGTGGTTCTGCAAATGCTGAACCTGGTGCCGAAGAAATGCCGCCTTTGAGTGACGAGGACATGATCCCTGTTACAGAAGAGGAGGGCGCGGAAGGCAGTTACTACTAACCCCAACGGGGGGGACTCCCCCGCTGGGGGAGATCTCCCTCCTAACCATTGGAGAGAGGTCCATGAAAATAGTCAACCTATCGCAACGAGAGGAAGATTGGCTTGATTGGCGGCGTCAAGGTGTAACAGCCACTGACGCCGCTATCCTGCTCAATCGGTCTCCGTACAAAACACGATGGAGACTGTGGGCCGAGAAGACTGGGTATGCGCGTGAAGTCGATCTGAGTCTTAATCCGCTGGTTCGCCGGGGGATAGAAAACGAAGATGCTGCAAGACGCGCTTTCGAGGAGAAGTATGATGACATGCTGCTCCCCGCCTGTGTCGAATCGGTTCAATACCCGCTCATGAGGGCCTCCCTGGATGGCCTGAGAGATAACGGGGAGCCCGTCGAGCTGAAAAGCCCGAGTGCGACTGTCTGGGAAGATGTTTGTGCTGAGAAAGCAAACAGCAAGGCATACCAGCTTTATTACCCGCAGGTGCAACACCAGCTCCTGGTAACGGGGGCCAAGCAAGGCTGGTTAGTCTTCTACTTTGAAGGTCAGATTCAGGAGTTTCCAATACTCCGAGACGAAGCCATGATTCAAGAAATCTTGGCCGAGGCTAAAAAGTTCTGGCAACAGGTAGTAGACAAGAAGGAGCCCGACAAAGATCCAGAGAGAGACCTGTACATACCGCAAGGTGAAGAGGTCAACCGTTGGATTGCTGCTGCTGAGGAATACCGCCTCTATGATGCTGAGATTCAGGAGCTGAAACAGCGACTGTCTGAGCTTCAAGAAAGGCAAAAGCCTCATCTCGACACCATGAAGTCCCTCATGGGGGAATACTTCCATGCCGACTACTGCGGTGTGATGGTAACGAGATACAAAGCGGCTGGCCGGGTAGACTACAAAAAGCTGTTGGCTGATAAGGCGTCAGGCGTGAAGCCTGAGGATGTTGACCAGTACAGAGAGAAGTCATCAGAGCGGTGCCGTGTAACGGTTACTGGCTCTGTGAAGCCACGGTACATTGTTGATGAGGACGTGCTTGCTCCTCTTGATGATTTGCCGGAAGAAGTAGAGACGTTCTACTGGTGAGTGGGGGATTTTCCCCCGCTTTCCCTTGGGGATTCTGGGAGTCTCCAACGGAAAGCAAGATTTTGTTCTCTTCGGAGAGCGAAAAGTGCGATAGCTGGTCGCCAAAAACAAACAGCAAATTAACGTTAATTTACTAGCCCAACCGGGCGCATCCGCCCGGTTCGGGACGTGGTGCGCCCCCAACTTTTTGGAGTGCATCATGACTAAAGTGAACCATCTACAAAGCCTCTGTGTTATCCACGTAGACTTTGACATCTGGAGTGGACAAACCCGTTTGTCTGCATCTGATCTCAAGCTGGGCGAGGGTGGTGAAATTCCACCTGAGAAAGTAGCTCAACTGGGAAGTAAGAAGATCTGTGATCCGGCTAAGCTGAAAGGCTTTCATCGCCTGAAAACAGAAACTCGTCGCCTCCTGCTGAAATTCGGTATGCCGTTCATGAACGGATTTGCCGTACCCGTCAGCAAGACCGATGAAATCTGTAACAAGCTGAATGACATAAACTTTCAGTTTAACCAACTGAAACAGGATTTCATCAAAGGTTACAACAAAGCCGTGGATGAATGGTGTCAGGAGAACCCTGAGTATGAACGAGCTATCCGTGCCGGAGCCCTTCCAAAGGAAACGGTCGAGGAGCGGATTGGCTTTGAGTACCAGGTGTTCATGATCCAGCCTGTGAACGAAGATGAGGCCAACGCCAAACGCCTTAACCGCAAGGTTGAGCGCTTGGGTGACGATCTCATCTCCGAAGTGGTTCAGGAAGCGAATAAGTTCTATATGGAACGTTTGGCCGGTCGAGACCAATGTGCGGTCACTACTCGGCAGACACTCCGTAACATCCGCGACAAGGTGGATGGGCTTAGCTTCCTGAACAGCGCTTTTAACCCTCTGGTCAAGCTGCTCGACCAAACCCTCCGGGGATACGAGCAACATGCCGATGGCCGAAACATCGTTGCGCCTTTCTTTTATCAGGTCGTGGCCGCAGTGCTGATCATGAGCGAGAGGGACCGCATCGAGCAGTATGCCAATGGCTCGATTACTGTAGAGGGCATGGCTAATGACATTGGCGGTTCGGGAGCCCAGATGGGGGACCGTTCTAAAGATGAAAAGGCCGAACAGAAAAGCGATAAAGCCGGTGAGCTTATCCCTGCAACAGAGGGTGGCGAAACCAAGCAGCAACAGGTAGGTGGTACTGAATCTGTTCAATCAGAACAGACTAACAGCGGTGGTAACGCTGTTGACCTGGATGAAGACATCGACAACTTCTTCAAGAGTTTTGCAGAACGAGGCGAGGGTGAATCGGAAGATGAATCCAATGCCGGTGATGTGGTTCGAGAAGAGCGCGTTGATGTTGAGGATGAGCCGGTTTTGCCTGAGGAAACTCCGGTAGAGCAAGAGCCTGTCCAAGAGGAGCCGACAGAGGAGCCTCTCAACCAGGAGCTGCCTAAAACTGACGACGATGGCGACTATTTCTTCTAATAGTCACTTCAACTAAACCGACCCGGAGGGGATAGCCATTCCCTCCAGGGGTGGACTATCTCCTTCCCTACCAGGAGAAAAGATATGTCCAAAAAACGCACCATTTACAGCGCTCTACCAATCGTGGCCGCAGCCTATGGTGAAAAACTCGGTGTCAAAGTCGCCATCGGTAACGATGACGCATACACCGATGGTAAGACCATCGTGGTTCCGAATATCCCCGACGACTATCCTCACATGGATGCTGTCTGGGGGTATTTGGCCCATGAAGCAGCCCATGTCCGGTTTACGGACTTTGGTGTTGAGCGCCGCAGAGGTCTTCATGCTGAGTTGTCCAACGTTTTGGAGGACTGCCGCATAGAACGGGCCATGATGGAACTCTTCCCCGGTACGTCGCAGACCCTGAATGAGGTTGCTCGCTATATGGCTCAAGCTGGTCATTACGAGCACGTCACAGACAAAGAGGCCCCTGCCTCCATTCTGACAGGGTTTTGTTTGTACTGGTTGCAAACCAAGGCTGTAGGGCAATCCGTCCTTCAACCCTATCTCGATTCGGCTACCCCCGTATTCGAGCGCGTGTTCCCTCAGGGTGTTGTTGTTCGGCTGAACGCTTTACTGCGTAAGGCTGTGAACACTAAGTCAACCGCAGAGGTGACATCCTTGGCCGACCAAATCATCAAGATGATCGAGGAGGAAAAGGAGAAAGAAGAGCAAAAGCCCCTGAATGGTCAGGATGGTAACAACCAGCAGAATGCTGGTGGCAACCAACCTCAGAACAGTCAGGGCGGAAGTGGTAACGATCAAAACCAAGGGCCTGATGCCAATGGTGGTGATCAGCAAGGTAAAGACCAGAAGCAAGACGATGCTAACGGGAAATCTGATCCGAAAGGACAGGGCGACCAAGGCAAGTCGGATACTGATGGTGGCAGCAAGGCAGGACAAAGCCAGGCTGGTGGCAATTCTGACGCGGCGAAACAAGACGCGGCCAAAATGCTCCAGCAGGTTCTGAATGCCGGTGCCGGTGATTTGCGTGGTGACGCGCATGATGCACTTAAAGCCGAGCTCAACCGGGTGGCTCAAGATAAGGGGGACAGTAGCTATATGACTGTTCGCTCTGCTGTGAACACCCAGGACAACCCTGCTGTTGGCAAAAGCCTGGTAGGGGATGTGAAGAGCACCACTTCAAAGATAAGAACGCAGCTCTACGGATTGGTCCAGGCCAGCCAGCGAGTTGCTCACCGTAACCAACGATCAGGGAAGCGTGTGGATGCTCGGAAACTACATCGTGTAGTGACGGGTGATACCCGCGTATTCCTCAAGCCGGAAGCCAAGAAACGCCCTAATACGGCGGTTCACATCCTGGTTGATATGAGCTCCTCGATGGCCTACAAGGCCGCCAATGGAAAGGAGCGTCAAGACATTGCGCGGGAAGCGTCCTTGGCTATTTCGATGGCTCTGGAAGCAATACCCGGCGTAAACCCGGCAGTCACCTTTTTTGGTGGCAACCGGAACCAGCCAGTGTTCAGTGTCGTGAAGCATGGAGATACGGTTCAGAATCGGGCCGGTCGGTTTGGGTTCAAAGCAACTGGCGGTACGCCTATGGCGGAAGCTATGTGGTATGCAGCTTTTGAACTCACCAAGACCCGTGAAGAGCGAAAAATGTTGATCGTAGTGACTGACGGGCAGCCTCAAAGCGCCCCGGCATGTCGCTCAGTGATTGACCTCTGTGAACGAAGCGATGTTGAGGTGATCGGCATAGGGGTAGAGACTACCGCAGTGTCAGGACTGTTCCAAAAGAACATTGTCATTGATGATGCGGCAGCTCTGCAACGCACACTGTTTAAGTTGATGGAGCGGTCATTGACTGCTTTTGCAGCTTAACAGGAAGTGAAACGACAAACGGCTATCCCTTCGGGGGTGGCCGTTTTTATTTGGAGAGTCTATGAACCAATTCCATTCATCTTTGGATTTGTATCATCGGAACAAAGGTAGAAGGGCTACAGTGCCGGAGACGCCTTTTTTACTGCTTGCTAAGCGCATTCCTCCGATGTACTGGAGACTGTTCCAGGGTGTTACTTTGGATAGTCGTATGGGATACACAGGCAGGCGGCAGTTCCACAGTCTTGGGCAAGCAATCGACTGGGCAAAGTCATCAGTTGGCGATTCCTGGTCAAATAAGCGCTTTCACAAGCCGGTAGGCCTCGATGTATTGCTGGCCTGTACTGCGAGTAAGGTGCCTGAACATCTGGTCGAAGAACTGAAAAGACGGGGCAGTTGATGCGTCTTTGAGCTTTGCACCCGAAAAGGGCAGTTTGAGCGTTCCTGTTCACACAGCTCTCGTGGAACAATCAAAGTGAGGAGGGAATACCCTCCCACTTTCTCAGAGGCCTTCATTGAGGGTTGCTGAGAAAGTGAATTTTGTCCTCTCTGAGGGCGAAACGTGCGATAGCTGGTCGCCAAAAACAAACAGCATTCAACCTCAGCCTAAGGGCGCACTGCGCCTGACAGGCTCTGTGTGCCCAAGTTACTTTAAGGAGCACACATGTCTCATCTGAACAATCTCAAATCCGTAATGATCTCTCTCGCCGCCGAACATAAGCTGCCTGAAATCTACCAGGATGACATCACTACCGATGTGGAGTCTCTGGATCGATTCGATGGTTTACGTCTGGTCTGGCTGTTGCGGTCTTGCGGCAGCGTATTGGTGCCAGCGGAAGTTGGCGTTAATCCGATCTATATCACCCATTGGTTGTGGTCTAACCACGGTCAACAGGTGGTTCCATTCTCTGTGGATACCCGCACGGGGTTGATTGAAAAAATCGACTTCGAGCAAGCTGAAAAGCTGATCATGCAGATGCCTTGCAACCTCTCTTCATTGCAGAACAAGGAATACTTGGTTGACCAGGTAAACCGAGTGTTGCAACGAGGTTGTGAAATGCGTATCTGGGGTATCTTCGAGTCTCCAAGCTCGGTGGAATCCGTTGGTGGTTGGAAAGAGTGGCAGAGCTATTTCAGCTCTACTGGGAATCGACTGATGGCCGATTTCGTTGGTAAAGCCATTCGATTCACCAACCCTCGATAAATCGCCGTTCAACCATTAACCCTAATTAACCCTATGGGGCTCCGATAGCCCTGAGGGGACGGGGCTCCGCAATCGCAATAAGGAGTCCCTATGAAAAACCTATCAGCTTTGGAAGCAGTTCTTGACTACGACAAACCTTCTCGACGTTTTCTTGATGAGCTCAACGAAAACCAGATGAAGGATTTGTCCGGGGAAATCTTCGCCAAGCTCTACTGGAGCAAGCGTAATCCCCAGTGGTACGAGAAAGACACCAATCGGCTGTTTGCACGACTTCGTTGGGTTCAGCGCATCATCAAGAAGCGCTTGAAAACCGGCAAGGTTAAACCTGAACTGACAGAAAATGGTTCAGTGATGGAGCGCTTCAACTTCCCTTATGGTGACACTCTCGATTTCTTCCATCGGTACTTGCGACATCCCAAATGGGAGGTTGTGTATCAAGAATCGGGGTGCAGTGCCTTTTGGAAAAATGAAGCAACGCTTGAGCTATGCACCTACTGCGAAGGTGATGTGGTCATGATGAAGGCTCCTGATGAAGCAACCTTCTTTCGTGATTGCAATCGCCTTAGCTGGTGGTATGCAGATAACGCTTGATCTTAATCCCTAACCAGGGGCGAACCGGCCCCTGATGGGAGCATGGTGCGCCCCATCTATGATGGAGGACGCCATGTTCAAATCATCAGTATGCTCCTACGAAAACAGGGGGCCTTACGGAAACAACAAGTACCGAGGCAACTGCTCGGGCTTTATCGTTAAAGACTTCATTGAGTCTTACATGAGAAAGCCGAACGGGCTGGTGGCAGACCCAAGTGTTGGGGGTGGCTCTAGCATCGACGTTGCCAATGAACTTGGTGTCCGTTTCAAAGGGACAGACTTGCATCAGGGGTTCAACCTGTTGCGGGATGACTTCCTTTCGTTCCTCGGAGAGCCTGCACACCTGATCTGGTGGTACCCTCCTTACTGGGACATGATCCAGTATTCAGGTAAGCAGTGGGGCGAGCCCAACAAATGGGATATGAGCCGCATGAATTTGCCTGAGTTCGTTGAAGCCCTTGAGCTGGCCGTTATGAATATTCATGACGCCTGTGAGCGAGGAGGGCATTACGGAATCCTCATGGGAAACCTGAGGCGCGATGGGGATTATTTCAACCTGTCCAGCCTTGTGGAACGTATCGCACCTGGGAAGCTGGTGGATGAGATCATCAAAACACAGCACAACTGTGTGAGTGACCGAACTCAGTATTCCGGGAAGCTGGTGCGTATCGCCCATGAAAAGCTGTTGGTGTTTCGTCGTAACGACGTTGCCTCATCGCTCTGTCTTCTTGCTGCCGTACACCGTCGAGCAACCAATATGGTTTCGACTACGTGGAAAGCTGCAATACGCCGAACCCTACAGGGGAAAACGTTGAAGCTGGAGCAGATTTACAAAGAGATTGAACCCTACGCAAAGCATCGAGAGAACAACCACTGGCAAGCAAAGGTCAGGCAAGTTCTTCAAGATGCCAGGTTCTTTATTCGCATCGAGGTAGGTGTCTATGCACTTGCTGAGTAGCCCAACCGGGGCGTGACATCCCGGAGGGGATTGGTCGCGCTCATCAACAACAAAGGAGCGTGACCATGAACGTACAACTTCAAGCCAGCAACAATGTGCTGTTGGCGCAAATCGAAAGCAAAGGCCTCACTGTTGAAACGCATTGTCGCAGTGGCTTTTGTGGCATGTGCCGGGTTCGTCTACTCGAAGGTCAAGTGGCCTATGACGAGACGCCCATCGCATTTGTCAAAGAAGGGGAAGTGTTGGTTTGCTGCGCTAAAGCAAAAACCGATGTGACCTTGGAAATTTAACCCATCCGGAGGAGCCTTTCCTGCGGGTGGGGCTCCTCTATCCATTACGAGGAGAAACACTATGTCTATCAATACCAAAGTTGAACAAATCGCATACGGTCATGCTACCGCTCTAGTGCTCAGTGAACTGGGCCAACAAGAGAATTGGTGCAAGGCTTATGAGTATTTGTCTGAGTGTGTCGAACGGGGAGACGAGCCTGAGGATCTGGTCGTTTGGCAACCGTTTGAGCACTGGGAATGGAAAGACATTCTGGAGCAAATCGAGAGCGAAGCCGAGTCTCTGCTTTCGACTATTAAGTCCGTTTTAGGCTTGGCCCACAAAGGCATCATTCAGTCAGCAATTGACTGCTCTCTGGATTCGGACATGACCCAGCTTGACCTGATTGGAATGGTCGAGCTCGGAAGTGAAATCGAAGATGGGGAGTGTGCTGGAGGTGGCTATGCAGCTTAACCGATACACGGCCAGGGAGTCTGACAAAAGTCGGATACTTCGGACCATCGGCTGGTGCAAGCGCAATCACCTTACACTTGCCGGTCTTCCATACGAGGACAATCTTGCAGGAAGTGACGGGATCAGCATAGAGATCATCACTCCTCCTGGTATGTCGCGGGAAATGTTGGAGCAAGCCGTCAGAGAGGGGTATTCAGAGCGAGATGTCGTAAGGCATCGCATTCTGGAGTGCCCTGTCGGTTGGTTCATGGAAGCTGATGGCAAGGCATTTGATCATGAAGTGTTCCACGATTACGTGGTGGCTCATGGTTATGGCGAACCTTCCAGCGAAGCCTATGAGCTGGCGGAGCGGTGGTTCTGGCAGGGCAACGATTATGCGTTGATAGCTGCGGAAATAGTTGCTCGTGATCTTTGTGTTCGTGATGACGAAGATGAGGACTGATCCTATGGATGCTGTAGCGCATATAGCAGCAGATAACCTTGTACCGGCATGTGGAGGTGCAGAGAAGCCGTTTACCGTTAGTGGTAGACAGTGGCTTTACTGCTATCACCCAGCCAGTGGGAGGCACTGCTACTTAGACCTCGATAATGACCGTCCAGTCTGGCATCGAGGATTTCATCCTGCTTTTCATCCTGAGCTTGAGTTCGCTGATGAAGCTGAGTTGCTTCGACCAGTTGAGCGAAAGCCTGACCATGAAGAGCTGGAGGATTTTTACTTTTAACCCACGGGGCCGCTCTTCCTGATGGGAGACGGTCCTCCATTCTCAAAGGAGAAGACCATGAAAGATCACAGTCAAACGATTGTGTTCCCTGGGAACAATGTTGAATCACTTGCTGAGGCTAACGCCATGTTGAGCGCTGTGTCGGAAGATGCACGTAAAGCCAGCAATACGGAAGACAAACGTGACCTTGAATCGCTTCAAGGCTGGCTGGAAGAGAACATCAATTCTCAACTGGCAGGCGTGAAGTAACTATGACTGTAACCCCACTGGGGGCTTCATGCCCCTGTGGGGGCATGGTGCCCGTAAAAGGAGTCACCATGAATGCAGTGAAGATGATCCAGAAGGAAAACCAGCTTGAGCTGCCGCTTTTCTTCCTGGATGAAGAGCCGAAGACCGCAGAAGTCATTCCATTTGAGCCAAAGCCTGAATGGACTGATGATGAGGTAAGGCAGTTACGTGATGGGCTTTTATGGCATAGCCTTAGAGTCCTTGCTGATGGTCGAGCTGGAAGTGAAATCAAGCAGGAAACGATGGCTTGGGTGATGTCCGATGAGGTACATCCATTCTCATTTGTGGTCTGCTGCGATGAAGCAGGTTACGATCCATCTGGAGTAAGGGAAGGCGTGAAGTCTATCCTAAACCGCTTAGCGCGGGTTAAAGCGGGGGGTTAACCCCCTGCTTTCCCAGTGGCATCGACTTTCACATGTGAAAGTTTGTGCCCCTCGGAAAGCAAGATTTTGCTCTCTGTCGAGAGTGAATAGTGAGGTAGCTGGCCTCCCCAAACAAACAGCATTCTACATAACCCTTGGGGGATCACTGCCCCTCGGGCTGGTGGTTCCCTGACAAACATGGAGCCACAACTATGACTACTCTTGCCAGCTTTGCGAATCCGATTTCTGTTATTCAACGCTCACCAACCAGTGGGGTGTTTGGCACAAATCAGTTCGTAGGAGACAAAGAGGGATTTGTACAAAAGGTGCTCGGAAAGTGGTACTGCAATCCAGGGAATACCATTCCCGTTGAGAGCATGTCCCACCTTGAGCAGGCGGAGAAACTGTATGACTTCTATGTCAAGTATCTCCAAGTGAAAGAAAAGATCTCTGTGAACCTTGGCCGGGTGCTGCATAAGCTGTACAGCACTGGTTCTATCAAGGAAGCAGAGATCGTGCTTGAAGCAATAAAGGCTCAGGCTGGCGTAACAGCTTGAGCAATCTACTAACCCTAAACCGGGTGCATCCGCCCGGTTCGGGACGTGGTGCGCCCCCAAACTATTTGGAGTGCATCATGGAAAAACATAACCTCAAATCCGGATTCAGCATCTATTTCGCTGACGTCCATTTCGAGAAACAAGTCTACGCATTCGGCTCAGGACTTGGCTTCACCTCTGTGATTTACGCCTACTCGCTGGGCCGAGATCCGGAAGAAGCTGAGAAGCTGGCGCTTGAAAAGTACGACTCTGACGAAACGAAGGTGAAGAAGGTGCATGTCAATCTGGCTCGCAGCCAGGACATCAACCGCTACACCTTCCCTGAACAAATGGCTGGCTTTGCTAATGCCATTCAGTCTCACGGCATCGCTGTGAACTGAGAACCACTTTAAACCCATCGGGGCCATTACTTCCCGATTGGGACGGTAGTGGCCTCTCAACCGAAAGGAGAGAGCTCATGGCTACTATCGTAAACACCAAGTTAGGAGAACATCGAGGCAAGAAGCGCGTCTGGCTGGAAGGCCAAAAGCTACTGCGTGAAGGTTACTATCCTGGCATGAAGTATGATCTGGAGCTGAAAGATTCCCAGGTTGTGCTTCGCGTCAAAGAGGAGGGTAAGTTCACCATCAGTAAGCGCGAGCGCAATGGCCGGGTGTCTCCAATCATCGATCTGACCGTGCAGGAGCTTGCTACCGTTTTTGACGGTGTAGAGATGCTCCGCGTGTTCATCCGTAACGGCGCAATTGTGATCTCTGCTCACCATCAACAAGAGCGAGTGATCGAGCGCGTCAACCGGCTTATCAGTAAGCTGGAGAATGGAGAATCGCTTTCGGTATGCAGCCTCTTTCATGGGGGTGGTGTGCTTGATAAAGCGATTCACGCCGGTTTTCACAAGGCGGGAATTGCCAGTGCCATATCTGTGGCCGTGGAGATGGAAGGGAAATATCTCGATTCGTCTTTGGCAAATAACCCGGAGCTTTGGAACGAAGATTCTATTGTTATCGAATCGCCAATCCAGGCTGTGAATCTCAGCAAACGCCCACCACAGGTGGATGTTTTGATGGGGGGCATACCGTGTACCGGCGCGTCAAAGTCAGGTCGCAGTAAGAACAAGTTGGAGTTTGCCGAATCGCATGAGGCGGCAGGTGCCATGTTCTTCAACTTCCTGCAATTCGTAGAAGCGCTAAACCCAGCCGTTGTGCTGATTGAGAACGTGCCTGAGTACCAGAACACCGCTTCGATGGAAGTGATTCGTTCGGTGCTCTCTTCGTTGGGTTACTCCCTACAAGAGCGCATTCTCGACGGCAATGAGTTTGGGGTTATTGAGCGCCGCAAGCGTCTTTGTGTTGTTGCGCTTTCCCACGGGATCGACGGGTTTGAACTTGAGAAGGTTCAGCCTGTTCGCACCAAGGAAAGTCGCATACAGGACATCCTGGAGCCAGTTCCGCTCGATTCTGAACGTTGGAAGTCATTTGACTATCTGGCTGAGAAGGAGTTGAGAGACAAAGCTGCTGGCAAGGGGTTCTCTCGCCAGCTTCTGACTGGCGACGATGAGTTTTGCGGCACCATAGGTAAGGACTATGCAAAATGCAGAAGTACCGAACCTTTCATTGTTCATCCAGAACAGCCGGAGTTGTCTCGCATCTTTACACCGACAGAACATTGTCGAGTGAAAGGGATACCAGAGGAACTCATCCAAGGTCTGTCGGACACTATTGCCCACCAGATTCTCGGGCAATCGGTAGTCTTTCCCGCGTTCGAGGCTTTAGCCCTCGCATTAGGGAACAGCCTGTGGAGCTGGGTTGGAATGATGCCAATCATGGTCGAAGTCGTGGATGAATCACAGCCGGTGATCGGTGGTGAAGACTTCCATTGGGCAACGGCATTGGTTGACGCAAAGGGCACTCTCAAGCTGTCACCGGCAGCGAAAAAACAGGGGATGCCCTTCAACATTATGGATGGTCAATTGGCTGTCTATTCACCTAACGGAACTAAAAAGAGCTGCGGCCATGAGCCTTGCGAATATCTCCCGGTAATGATGTCCGGAGACGCAATCATGGTCACTTCATCTTTGGTTCATTAGTAACTCACCGGGGCAATGCCGAAAGGCCTTTGCTCCGGCCTATCCGAAAGGAGAGTAATCATGAAAATCGAAACTGTTGTGCCTTTACCTCCCGAGGATTCAGGCCTTCAACACTGCATTGCCAGGTTCCATAACCGCAACATGGATTCCAAGCGAAAAGACAAGACCCGTTTTTTCAGGAGGGAGCCGGTTATGATCGTAAACCCAGAGACCAAAGCAAAGGTTCTCCGGTATGCGATGGGCAACCCTGGGAATTTATCCATCACAAAGCTGGCGGTCGCGCTGGATTACGATGCGGTAGATGCTCTGGGTGTTCGTTTTAAAGACACTGTAAATCTTGAGGTTCGCAGAGCCAGGCGCTGGGAAGTCTGGCAGTGGTTCTGGAACCATCCGGATCAAAGTGTCCAACTGTCAATCAAATTGGGCGTGGTTGGCGCTGTGTTGGGAGTCATGGGCTTCCTGACTGGCGTAGCTCCGTACCTCTTGGGATAAACCAATAAAGCCGTTAACGGGCAATGTAAGTCCGGAGACGGCTTGCATTGCTCTCTCGAAAGTGGAGAGTCAAATGAACACATTAGAACAACTTGTAAATCAGAGAGTGCTTGAGGAAGGTCTGAAAAAGGCGAAGCCATTGGCCGCGCAAATGGGGCTTGAATCTGTACCTGATGAGATGCTTGAAATGATCTGCCCAAACTTGAACTACTCTGGGCAGTTTACGCCAGCTCTGTACGCGAGATTTCAAAGCGTAAAGCGATTACTGAAAGAGTTGTCGGAACAAACCTCACCTAAGCACGGGCATATTGTGAAGTTTACCAACCAATATGGGAGCTACGATGAGTCAGCTTTGCTGTTCAAAGAAGGCGACGTCAGAAACCAGAACTTGGTTGCTTGTGTGGGCGGGAAGACGCTAAATCTCGGAGAGCTAGAGCTTCGAGATTATGGGCTCAATATGCACATCGGTTGCGGTGGACCATTTGAGCCGATCTCAGAAGCGCAGATTCAGTCCTTGTCTGAGTTTGACTTCTATGAGACGACCTACAGATTCTGGGGCCAGAATCCATGTGGAAACGGGATGATAGACATCACCGTCCCTATGAAACGTTGGTTCTTGACTGTGTAGCTTCAACCTGAGTGCGCCGAGAAATCGGCGTACCGGCCCCTTAAAAAGGGTAATCAGCGCAGGGGGAAACCCCGCGCTTTCCCAAGCATCTCGGTTTCCCAGGGTGCTTCGGAAAGTGCCTTAGGCGCTCAAGTGCGGTAGCTGGCTGCCAAAAACAAACAGCAAATTATCAACCCTGACGGGAGCACCTCCTGTTAGGGGGGCTCCGTCATAAACTGAACGGAGATATAGCATGTCTAAAAACGTCAACGATGTTTTTTCAAACCGAACTTCTTTGGAATGTACTGTAAATGCAGCGCTGGATCGTCGTATCGGTCTGCGTGTCGGGTTCCCTCATTACAGAGAAGGAGCAAACGGTGTGGTTTGTGAGATCGAAGCAGAGTACCCATTGCTCAACACTCATTCGAGTGTTGCATGGCCCCTGCTCGATGAACTCAACAGTTACACCATCCAAAAAAACCAATCGCTCATTGATCACATTGATAATGCGGTCGCTGAACTGTTGAAACACAAGGCTCGTCTACAGCTTGATATTCAAAAGCTGCAAGACGGTGACATTGATCTGGTGAAACAGGCCAAGCAGCAATACGAAGACAACCAGATGTCGAGTAGCAGCTAGTTCTGAATCGCCACGGATAATCTAGACACTTCCGAGCCGTTGATAATACTGGTTTTCATATTCTGTCGGTGACATCTGATCGCTAGAACCATGCCGACGCTTACTGTTATAAAACATTTCGATGTAATCAAAAATATCGCTGCGGGCTTCTTCCCGCGTTCCGTAGAGCTTTTTCTTTATCCGTTCGCGTTTCAACAACTGGAAAAAGCTTTCTGCAACCGCATTATCATGGCAGTTACCGCGACGGCTCATGCTGCCCTCCAGGCCGTGTGATTTCAGGAACGACTGCCACTCATGGCTTGTGTATTGACTGCCCTGATCCGAATGAACCAGCACCTGTTTTTGGGGATTACGCCGCCATACAGCCATCAGCAGTGCGTTCAGGACAATGTCCTTTGTCATCCGGGATTGCATGGACCAGCCGATAATTTTGCGTGAGAACAGATCAACAACCACGGCAAGATACAGCCAGCCTTCGTGGGTCCTGATGTAGGTTATGTCCGTTACCCAACGCTCATCCGGAGCATCCGGATTGAACTGTCGCTGGAGCCTGTTGGGCGACACGATACTGGCTTCGCCTTTACGTGCTCGCGGGCTCCGGTATCCAACCTGAGCCTTTATCCCGACACGTTTCATCAGTCGCCAGACTCTGTTCACTCCGCACTGTTGCCCGCTGTCCCGCAGATCCAGATGGATTTTGCGATAACCATAGATGCATCCCGATTCCAGCCAGAACTGTTTAATCTGTCCTGTCAGTCTTAGGTCTGCCTGATGGCGTTGTGAATGCGGCTGCTGAAGCCAGGCGTAAAAACCACTGGGATGAACATCCAGCACCCGACAGAGCAGGCGAACAGGCCAGCAACAGGTGTTGTCACGGATAAAGGCGTACCTCAGTCGGACAGCTTTGCGAAGTACGCCGCGGCTTTTTTTAATATGTCCCGTTCGTCGGTAACCCGCTTCAGCTCTTTCTGGAGACGGCGGATCTCGGCCTGAGCATCTGACTGTTCTTTATTAGTGGAAGAATCCGGACCGTACTTCTTTATCCAGGCGTAAAGGCTGTGGGTGGTGATATCGAGACGTGTTGCAACGCTGGCAACAGAATAACCGCGATCAACAACCTGTTTGACTGCTTCAATTTTAAACTCTTCGGGATAACGCTTACCGCTCATGGGCACCTCTCTTTAAGCCATCTTAAATGACTCTGAGGTGTCTGTTAAACCCGTGGCGATTCATTCAGGTCTGATAGCCAGGATTCAATTTTAACCCTACCGGGGTGCTTTCCCGGAAGGGATGGGCACCCTGCTAATCCAGGAGGCCCTATGCAACAAACATTAAACTTTGATCTATCAGAACAACCCATCCCAGTGCTTTTGCGTGGGGATAAGTGGGATTCTGTTTGGTCAGAACTGACTGATAACGAGGATTTGAACTTCGTTGATGCCAGTAGAGGAACCAGTCTGTCATCGTTGATCACGTCATCGGTTGAGTCCATTCACACGGCCTTAATTGATGGGTGGACCATGATGATCGGCTATTCCAGTGGTAAAGATTCTGAAACGGTCTTGCACCTGTTCCTGATGGCCCTGATCCGGGCTGTAAGGAGTGGGGCGACCATCAGCCAGCACCACTTCATCTTGCACACTGACACACTGATCGAAAGCCCAGAGGTAAGGTGGCTGGCGGATCAGAAACTGGCCGAGCTGGAGCGTTTCATTGCGAAGGAAAACCTTCCTCTGACCATCGTTCTAGCAAAGCCTGGGATCTCGCAGAGTTGGACGGGCCGAATCCTTACTGGGAGGGGGTTGCCTACGTTTTCCAACTCCACGGCCCGCCAGTGTAGCCAGGATTTAAAAATCACCTCTGCCAAAAGAGCGAAGGCAGCTTATATGCGAGAGCTTCCCAAAGAGGTTCGACAGAAAGTCTGCCTTTTGCTGGGCAGTCGTGATGCTGAAAGCACTATTCGTGCGGCCAACATTGCAAAACAGCGAGGAAGCTCAGATCGCGTCATTAAGACGAAAGATGGGGGTGAGCTGTATGTGGTGAAAAACTGGTTGGCGAGTGATGTCTGGGAGTTCTTACTATCCGCTGGCATGGGCTCAGCATATCCTCTGCCAAGTTACTTGGAGAGCAATGTCACTACGGCAGAGCTTTACAAGGCGGCAACAGGGGAGTGCGTGTGGTCGGCAACAGAGAAGAAGGCCAGTGACGCCTGTGGCGCTCGCTTCGGTTGCTGGGCTTGCCAGGCTGTTGGGTTGGATAAGTCAATGGAGACGTTGCTTGCCACGGACCCTGAAAGGCATGGCTATATGTCGGGGCTGAACCGCATCCAGCGCTACTTGGCAAAACGCCGGTACGCATGGGAAGACCGCCATCCCGTAGGTCGAACGATTTACGAGGGCGGATACATCAAAATACAGCCGGACGTTTACAGTCCTGTTTTCCTAGAACGATTGCTTCATGTCTGTTGCAGCATGGACTACATGGAGCAAAAGAGAGCTGATGAGCTGGCATACAAGCTGGCTACTGGTCAAGCAGAGGATAACGACTGGAACCGTCGAATGGCAGAGCCACAATTCCGGATCATATCGGAAGAGGCTTTAGTCCATATCGACTTCATGTGGGCCTTCCATCATTTCAATGATAAGCCTTTCCATGCCCTGGAGATTTACCACAGGGTTTGGTCGATGGGTGATCTGGACTTGCTGGAAGACGAGCCGCAGTGTGAAACCGTTCCTCAGTCACCAATTCCGAAGCCATTGTGGTTGAAGGTTGGTCGCTGGGGCGATGGTTCGCTTTCTGATGGCTTGGCCGATCCGTTAGCGGAAATGGCTTACTTTGACGGCGGGGATGACCCGTTGGCAGCGCAAGTGATCAATACCGCAGACGGAAAGAGAAGGGTGGTTTGCTTCGCAGAAGATGATGAAGTGAAAGTCGATCCCGACTCCGCTGCGTTCATCATCTGGAACGAATACCCGCGACTAAGGGAGTCTGTACTAAAGGGACATTATACGCCCGGTAGTGCAGCGCAGTTCTACCTTCGGTTCGGAGCAATCCAGCTTGCGAAAGGAAAAGGCGCTTTGTATCACCGTATGATGCAAAGAGGTCAAACCTACCACCAGATGGGCCTTACAGGGCTACAGACGATGGAAGGAATCCAACAGCGCAAGGATGTCAAAGTGCTTAGCGATGCTAAGTACAAAGATCTGGTGAAGCGAAAAATCAAGGGAAGACTGGCAACGGTACGCTGGTGGGTCAACTTGCACTTAACGTTCAAGTACCATCTGCACCACCGTACTCCGACGGGGTTGTTCATCGAGAAGCAACTTGACCAGGAAGCAATGGAAGAACAGAAACGGCATCAGGAGCGATGGTTTAACTACGTGACTGACGCGATGCTTTGTTACTCCAGCGCATTCTGTATGAGCGTCATGGAAGGGCGAGAGGGGAGCGGAAACGCCAACATTCGTCGTTACATGGCCGCGACCAGAAGGAAGGCTTATACGGCCCTCTGCGAGCTCTTGGACAATACTGACGCCCAGTGGGTGAATGATGTGGTCCAGAGTGCCGTAGGGCAGTATGAGGCGATACAGGCAGCCCTAACCGAAGGTTCCGCGCTTGCTATCTATCTCGACTGGATCAACCTACTGTCAAAACGCCATCCAGCCTCTTTGGAGCGACATGTCAGAACGATGATCAAGGCGGTTCAACGCTTACATCGCCGCGACGACACAGAGTTGCAAAGAGGACAGCAAGGCTTGTCCTTGGCCGCATAAAAAGCCCTCCTTCGGGAGGGCTTTTTCTTTTGCACCCCAAAAGGGCAATTACAGCGTTTTACCCTTTTAGGTGGCTGTCATACTCTTTGTTCATTGTCAGCGCTTGCTGGCTATAACGGTAGCTGGCCCAAAACAGCAATAACCTAACCCCTCGGGAGGAAACCCCTCCTGGGTTCTCTCCCACAAACAAAGGAGAGAAGCATGAGCCTAGACAAGTTAAGTCGGCTGGTGGACCAACAACGAAAGACCCAGGATGAAATCGACAATGAAATCATTCTGGCCGTCAAAGAGGTGTTGGCTACAAACTCAGTCGGTTTAGCCCGTGAGCTTGTTGGGGGTGTCCCGCAAGATCATCCATTCCATCCGTTTTTACTCGCTATAGCTAAGCAGCTTGACCCGAGATAACTAAGTAACCCAACCGGGTACACCAAGGCCCGGTCGGCTTTGGTGTACCTCCAACCAATTTTGGAGGCACTATGTCTAATTCAAATTTCGGCTTTCTAGCTCTGGCCTTGCGCCAACGCCTGATCAAACGCTGGTCACTGATGCACTCTGTTCAACCGGAGTCTGTGTTGGAACACAGCGCTGTTGTTACCCTGCTTTCCTACCTGGCTGGCAATATTGCCATTCAGCAAGGGAAGTCGGTGGATCTGGCAGTCATGCTTGCTCATGCTTCGTTGCATGATGCAGCCGAGGTTCTCTGTTCGGATGTTGTAACACCGGTCAAGAAAGCAAACGCTGTTTTGCAGCGTGAGTTTGAACGACTGGAAAAGGCCGCAGAGGACAAACTCATCCAGACTCTTCCCGAAGAACTCCAGGATGCAGTCGCCATAGCCTTCGCTCCCGGTGGCTATGAACAATCACTGGTTAAGGCCTGTGATACCTACTCCGCTTACATCAAGTGCAAACTTGAGGTGGCCGCAGGTAATGGCCTTGAGTTCCAGGATGCTCTCAGCAAAATGGAACGTGTTGTTGCTCAGGTGAAATCGGACTTCCCGGAAATCGACGCTCTGGACAAATGGTTTGGTAACGGACTCGGCCATTCAGTAGATAAACTGCTGGCAGGGGGTAACGATGACTAATCCAATCCCTGGCGACATCAAGATTAAGGACTTTGGCCGCGACCGGAAATTCCGTTCGGTTGATGAGCTTCAAAGCACTTTGTCAGAACAGTACAAAGGTCAGCATGTCAGCATCGTTTACCCTGCAAAGCCCAGCGGTTTACTCCGCACGGTTTTTGTCAGTGTCGATGATGCTGGTGGCGTGAATCGAACCTATGGGGACCAGTCTCCTGTCGATTTTTCTGCCATCAAAGATGACCTGTATGTACCAAGTGACCTGTAGGAGAGCACTAGCTATGGTGGTGATCATCGTAAACACAGGACACTATGAGTTTATCGGCCTTGGTGAGACCCACGGACAAGCCACAGAAGGGCTTTTGAAACGCTGGGACGAACACTGCGAACGTAATCCGGATGCTGAGTCTGGTTACATGCAGGAGCTGATAGAAGAAGGAAGCGCACAAGTTGTCGAGATGGAGCCCGGCTCCGCCGTAATTTACGGACTTGACGGCTAAGCCTTCTCAACTAACCCACTCGGGCGCATCATCCCGAGAGGGTGTGGTGCGTCCTAACCAAAAGGAATGCACTATGTCTAACTTTGAACAAGCTCTGGAGCGTACTGACGGTAAAACACTGATTCTCAGCAATGGGAGTAAGTGGGCAGGCCAAGACCCGGACAGCATTCAGACTTTACTGGATGTCCTGGGTGACAACGTTCTTGACCCGATGTTTGAGCAGTATCACTGTTATCGCCCATACCCGTTTGAACCAATGGTGAGGACGGGGCGAAATGGCGAAATGTTCCAGCCTTGGCTTGGGGCAGCCTGCTTCTTTGGGAACTTCCTGACCGTCTCTCATGTTTTCAACATCATCACGAAAGATGACGGTGTTGTTGAGGCCTTAACAGAGGCGATCCGGAAGAATATGGCGACTGAACAGTACCAGCAGAATGCCTATGAGCGTTATGCCGGTTGGTTCTACGCTGAAACCAGCGAAGGGTTAAGGCTAGTCTCTCCAAGTGAGGCTGCCGACATCCGAGCTGGCGCAGTTTCAAAGCTGCGTTACCCAAGAAACTTCGAGGTTATGAAAACTGCGGTTCTCAAAGGTCCTCGATTTGATACTGAATTAAACCGCAAGGCTTCTTAACCCAAACATTAACCCCACGGGGGACATCGGTCCCTGAGGGGATGGTGTCTCCCTCTGAAATTAAGGAGATACCAATGATTAAACAGCATTTTCAAAACGAACTGGTTAAGTGTGGATACCCGGATGATCTGACGATTGAGTACAGTCTCGGATACTGCCAGGGGGATGGCGTAGCCTTCTACGGGGATTTGAGCGTTGATGACGTCAAAGCTCTCATGAATCGCCTATTCAGCACTGAGCCCGGCCAAGTGGATGCTGTCAGCCGCGTGAAGAACCTGATGGCACAGAAAGACATTGAGAATATGCTTTCTGTCCTCCGCGAATATGGTTCCTGTGACCTGTCCATTACTCGGAATAGTCACGGGCATCACTACAGCCATTGGAACTGCATGAACATCGACGACAACGTGGACTTCACAGGGATCTTCCCTGATGATGATTCCATGATTGGCACCGGCATTGAAGGGATTAACCAGGATATGGTCGAGCGCTGGCAAGACCTCTGGGAACGCTTTGTGCTGGAGCTGGCGGATGATGTAAAAAGTCTTTCCAAGAAGCTCGAAGCGGACGGGTACTCGCTGATCGAGGCCTCTCCATGCGAAGATGAAGTGGTTTGGGAACGGGCCACTGAAAACTACCTGGTGCGTGTTACTGAACTCCCTGAGCGGGATTTCGATATGGGCCACTGGGATGACGAAGTAAGAGACCAAACAATTTGTTCTATCCTGGAAGGGAAAGAGCGAGTGCTTGGCCTACGTGTTGAGGTACTCTCTCGTGAAAACGAGATTGTCCTGGGTGAAGAGAGTCTGCACGGCTTGACCGTTGCCAGTGATGACAAGAGCTACGCTGGCTACAGACGAGAACTTCTCCGGGGCGCTATCCAGCAAACCAGGGACTTTTTCTCTCGCCACCTCAAAGCGGCATAACAAGGCAGGGGGAAACCCCTGCTTTACTTCCCAAGTCTTCTTACTCATGGTTAAGCCATCAGTAAGCAGATTTTGTCCTCCCTGAGGGCGAAAGCGTGCGATAGCTGGTCGCCAAAAACAAACAGCAAATTAACGTTAATTTATTAATCCCTGCGGGAGTCTATCTCCTGCTGGAGATACCTCCCGTTATTTCTGGAGGTATCCATGAACAAATTCCAAGACTTTAAGTTGGTTTATCGTCAAGGTGGTCGTCGCTTAGAGCGTGTCTTTAAGGACACTCTTTACGCGAATGTGAAGCGTGTCGCTGACTCGTTTCCTCCGACCGTTCTTTGGCGCATTCAGCCAGCGTAAAACTCGGAACCTTAAAGCTCGGCTTTGGCCGTGACCTTTCAATAACCCATGCGGGTACACTTCCCCGCACGGGGTAGGTGTACCCATTAACTTTGGAGTACACCTTATGAACCAAGTAGCTAAATTGGACCTCGCCCAAATCCGTCAACAAGCCATCAATGATGGTCTGCTGGTGGACCAATCTTCCATCGGTAAACAAGCTGGTTTCCTGACCAATGTGGCAGTGACCCCGGCAATTGTCGATGGAGTATTTGGTGCAGATGGTAAGCACTCGGTAGAAGACTTCCTTTTCATGTTTTTGCAGCTTTGTGTTGCTCAAACAAAGGTCGCTTTTACCGACAACAAGAATTGGGGAAAGATTCGTCTTTATTACCCCATGCCCACTGTAGATGGCTTTTTCAAACCCACTGAGGTTGTGATTAAGTCAGATCCTGTAACCGCAGATGTCACAATCATGATGGCCTCGGAAGATGGCACTCATTTGTGCTTGTGATATTCACAAAATTCGCCTCCGTTTCGGGGGCGACCTTTTTAAACCCCTCGCCGGGGAGTTCTCCCCGGCTGGGGAGCCTCCTTGGCACATTCTCCCGGTGTCGGGGTTTCCTTAAAACCCTGGCGACGGGGGTTTAAGGAAGCCTCGATGCTGGGGTTCACGCTAAGGAGAAAACCTATGTCTTACTACAAAGCTGACACCGTTCGTGAAGCTGCAAACGGAAACTGGCTATTCATCCTGGCGGCCCTAGCGCCCCATCTTGAACCAGCTCTCCGTAAACCTGGTCGTCATGTTTCTTGTCCTATCCACGGCGGGAAAGATGGCTTCCGACTGTTCAAGGATGCCCACCTGACTGGTGGCGGCGTATGCAATACATGCGGTGCCAATCATGATGGTTTTGAGCTGCTGATGTGGCTCAATAACTGGGACTTTAAACAGTGCCTGAGCGAGGTTGGTGATTATCTGGGCGTTGAGAAAGAGCAACCCCAGTATCAACAAGCCGCTGCACCGACACGAGCTCCTGTCCAGGCCAAAGCGCCTGTTCAGCAAGAGCCTATGAAGGTGAATAACAAGGTTCTCGATTCCAAGAATCGTAAAAAATCCATTGCCGGTACTCTGATTGCCCACGGTAAAGCTCCTTATGAGCATAACGAAGACAACGAGCTCAGCTACTTTGCCTTCATCCGTGACAAGAGCGGTTTGGAACGCACCATCTGGGGCGTGGATCTTGAAAGAGCCATTGGTGAAAGTGAAGCCAAGTATGGGGATGAGATCGTCATGACAAACCTCGGGCGCGAGCCTGTAACTGTCGTCGTTGAAGTTAAGGACGAGCAGGGGAATGTTGTGAGAGAACAACCTATGCAAACGCATCGCAACACCTGGCTGGTGGAACGTCGCGGCGCTACGGTAACGCAGTTCCGCGCTCGCTCGAACGGTGGTGTTGAGCCGGTGAGTCACCATGTTGAGTCGGCCCCTGTGGTCAACCGCACGGTAGAAGCTCCGGCACCGCAAGTACAACATGCGGCCACACAACCGGAAGAGCAAAGCAGCGAAAACAAGCCGAAAGTTGTTCCGATGTTTCGTGAACAACCTAAGCCTTGGCTGCTTGAGCTCCAAGAAGAAATGGAGAAGAGAATGGAGCGCGAACGCGCTTACAGTGCTCGTCTCCGTGAGAAAATCGAGAAGGTATGGAACGAGTGTTTGCCGTTCTCCAGTCATGTGACTGAGCCAATGCGTCTGTACTTCAAAAACCGCGAGCTTCTGTTCAAGGTTGATGAAGTAGAAAAAACAGACTGTCTGCGGTTCAATCCGGCTATGGCCTACTACGACGAAGATGGCAATGAAGTTGGGAAATTCCCGGCTATCGTCTGCGCTATCCGAGATGTGGAAGGCAACCTGGTAACGCTCCACCGCACCTATCTCACCCAAAACGGTAAAAAAGCCAAGGTCGGCAACGCCAAGAAGATGATGCCCATTCCTGACGGTTTGGATGTCAATGGCGCGGCCATCCGCCTCGGTGAACCGACTGAGGGTATCCTGGGTGTTGCAGAAGGGCTGGAAACAGCCCTGTCAGCTTATCGAGTCACTCAAATCCCGGTTTGGTCAACGGTCAATGCGACCCTGATGGAGTCCTTCGAGGTTCCAGAAGGTGTTCACACCGTACTGATCTGGGCTGACAAAGATAAGTCTGTGACTGGTGAGAAGTCAGCGAACGTGCTGAAAGCCAAGCTGGAGAAGCGCGGCATTCGTGTGTACGTCCTGCTGCCTAAACTCCCGATCCCGCCCAGAGCGAAAGGGATTGACTGGAACGATGTCCTGATGAGTCAGGGAAGCCTCGGTTTCCCGAATGCTCGCTACCTGCGCGATTTCATTGCGAGAAGGAGAGCTGAGTATGGCCGTCATTGATGTCTCGAAGGTTGATACAACGCCTGGTAACGACGCGGTGTGCCCCTTTTCTCCCCCTGAGGGGTGGGAGGGGGACTCTGCGGCCTACGTTGAGCTTATGCGGTCTCGGTATCGTCATCTGATGCACGGCCAGAGAATGATGGTGACAGCCTCCTTCGCAAGAAGGGAGCCTATCCAAGTTACTGGCCCGTTTGCTGATGAAGCGACGAAGATCATTAACTCAATGAAGATGAACAAGGCGAAGCCAACAGCTTTGTCTGCCTAAAACTTTAACCCTGAGGGGGTGTTCATGCCCTCTCGGGCATGATTCGCCTCCTCTTCAACTATGGAGGTAATCATGAAAAAGTTTTTGCGTATTAAGACGTGGTTTGTGCGTCTTTTCTCTCCTGACAAGAAGACTCTGGGAGCTATCGGTGAAGACCTGCGTAAGGTCGCCGTAACAGCCATCGGTGTCGGTATTGTAGGATTGGCTGTATCTGGGGACACTATAACCGTCAAAGAAGCCGGTTTGGTGTTGGTCATTGGGGTTATCCTGTGGATCTATGGTATAATCTTAACCAAGGTCAGCAATTCCTAAGGGGGTCAAATGGACGCTTTCACATTAGGCATGTTGGGGTTGCTCATTTTTTTCACTGTCGTCACTGGCGGCAGTCTGTATCTCTACCATGAGAAACAGAAGGAAAAAAAGCATCACAACGCCTAAAGAGTAACTGCGATAATGAACGTAAAGGCCAGCAATAGCTGGCCTTTTTTTATACTTGCAGTTTGAAGTGTTACATGTCACGATGAAGTTGGTGTGACATGTAACGGTAAAGGTGTTTTTTTGAAAGTATCCAATGAAGATGCTCAGGCTACGGCGATCTATCTCCTCAGAGCTGCTTCGCGCCCAGCTTTCTGGCGTGACGTCCCATTCGATAAGAAACTTGAAGCCGTGGACAGCCTGAACAGCATGGGGCGATCACCATCAGAACTCACTGAATGGATTAATAAATATCTGACAGCAGAGCAAATCAATAAACTCGGGACATCAATTAGGCAACGTCGCAGAAGGGGATATGGTGTTGGTAAAAGCATAACTATAAGCGATAAAGCCCACAGGATTTTGAAGCGGTTGGCAGAAGTCGATGGTTGCAATTTGTCAGAAGTGATAGAGAAACGCCTAGCCCGAGCTTATAAAAATACTTGGGACCACAAATAGAGTGGCACTAGGGGTTGCATTTTTAAAACCCGTGGTAGCATCTAAATGAACCCTAACGAATAGGGGTGCTGGCGGCGATGCCGACCATTATCCCGATAATGGAGAAATAGACCATGATGACACTGACTACTGTCTCGAAGAAAACTTCTAATAATTCAGCCCTTGTATTCTGGCGCGTTGGTACAAAACGGAAAGGCATCCTTGATGTTCGTATTGATTTTGACAACGAGGAGGCAGATCTTTTGGCTGAGCTCGTAGCCATTCGCTATCTGGCGCTGGACAAACAGGTTTTTTGCAGAGAGCCAGGTGCTGGTGCTGGTTACAAGCTGGTGGTATCCAAAGGTGCGATTAAAAAGCTGGCGCTGGGCAAATCCACCAAGGAGTTTGCATTCAAGTTTGCGGCTTGCCTCACTGGACGTTTAAAGGGCGCTACTATTGAAGTTTCGCAGAGCATGGAGTTTATGGATGAGCCGGGTGAGGGCAACGTTGAGCTCCTCGATGTGGACAAGCAAGCCTATACTCAAACCCATGACGAAATCTCTACACCGGCCATTGGTCCCGTCCTTGTTACTCAACATGCCATCGATCAGTATCAGGCCCGGATAACCTCTGGAGACCCTAAAAAACCGTGGGCCTCACTCGTTGGTCGCCTCCAGCATCCAGAGTTACAGGTTCAACCCTTTGACGAGAAAGTGGCTCGCCATAAAGCCAGAAAGTATGGCCGCGTAGATAACGTGGAAGTCTGGGGCCATAGAGATTCCAAGTTCAAGTACCTGATGGTGATCAACGACGACAACCAAAAACGTGTTCTTGTCACAGTGTTTGAGCGAAATGAGTAACCTGCTTCTCATTTGTTCTGAATACACAACCTCTCCAAATCACGTATTCATACCCTAAAAGGGCAAAAACGCAGTCGTTGATAACGACTCTCCCACCTGAAAATAGCTCCAGCATAAAAACTGGAGCTGTAAATGAGATCGAGACCTTCCCTTTTACTGATGCGAAACCTGCGGTCATTGGCCGTTGTGGTGCTCGCAACTTTGCCATGCGTTGCTTTTGCACAATGGCGGGTTGTAGCCGTGAGCACCGAAGTAGACAAAATGCGCTTCAACACCATCATAGACGCGCATTCCTTCATGAAGAATTATCGCTCTGGTGAGGAGCAAGGGAAGGGAACGCCAGTTGGGGATGCGCTTTATCCGGTTGCCAGTTATGGTGATGGCCGTTATGTCTCCAGGATCTGTTTTAAGTATCTAGGTGCTACTGGCGATTATGACCCCACTACCTGCACTGGCGACCCAGCTACGGTCTACTGGCGCTCAACCTATGTTCTGCCGGGTGAGATGGATAAAACACCGTTCCTGGACAGGGATCTCGGCTTACCAACAACGACCATGTGTGTAGGGAACCCTATCCATCTTGGCACCGGCAACAAGTTCCAGGCTGAACTGGATTATCAAAGCGGAGGCTCCGACCCTTTCACATTCACCAGATACTACAATAGCCACCTTCCTGATGAAGAGCTCGGCGGCTGGCGGCATACCTACTCGCGGAGCGTCGAGGTCAACGCCTCGAAGTACGGTGAGAACATGGTTGTCCTGCACCGGCCAGAAGGGCAACAACTCGCGTTCTACAACTCGTCCTCTGTCTGGGTGCCAACATGGAAAACCGATGATACCTTGACGAAGGATGCTACCGGCTGGCGTTACACTCAATCTGACGGGGTAGTCGAGGCCTATGATGAAACCGGACGACTGACCGGCATCGAGAAGCCCAACGGCAATCACATCACCCTGAGCTATCTGAACGGAGAGCTATCCTCGATCACTGACGGCTTTGGCCGCAACATCCAGTTCCAGCATCAAGATGGCCGCATGGTCAGTGTCACCGATCCTGCTGGTGGCAGTATTCAGTACCAGTACAACAGCGCTGGCAAGCTGGCGGAAGTGATCTACCAGGACAATACGAGCCGCAGCTATCTCTACGATGACCCGAATGCACCGGGTTTGCTCTCTGGGCTGGTGGACGAGAACGGCAACCGTTTCGCCACATGGGGATATGATGCTCAGGGGATGGCAGTTCTAAGTGAACACGCCGGGGGCGCAGAGAAGACTCAGGTAAGCTACAACGCTGACGGAAGCGTCTCTGTCACCAACGCCCTCGGCCACGTTCAGCGATATACCTACAGCCGTCACAACGGGATGCTCAAGCCTGATGTTGTTGAGGGTGCGCCGTGTACCGGCTTTGTGGGAGGCAAGGAAACCTACGTCTACGACAGCAAAGGCCTCGTCTCCAGCATTACAGATCGTGCTGGACAGAAGCGCACGTTCACCCATAACGACCGGGGATTGGAAACCACCCAGATAGACCAGGATGGGGGCAAGGTTACGACCGACTGGCTTCCTTCCAAGTCGCTCCCTGCAAAAATCACGGAACCAACCAGGATCACTGAGCTTACCTACGACACTCATCTCCGGGTGATAAGCCGCAAGGTCACAGATCGCAGCTCGGGCGCTTCCCGGACATGGACCTACACCTATGCCCCTGTTGGTACAGGAAAGCCGAGCCTGTTGGCCTCGGTTGATGGTCCGCGCACCGACGTCAGCGATGTTACGACATTTGACTACGATGACCAGGGCAACCTGATCCGGACAACAAACGCGCTGGGGCAGGTGATGCAGTTTGGTGACTACGACGCGAACGGTCGCGCCGGGACCATTCAGGGCGTCAACGGTGTAACCCAAACCCTCACCTATGACGCCAGAGGAAGACTTGTCAGCTCCACTGGACCAGAAGGAACCACGGCCTACAACTATGATGCTGTGGGCCTCCTGAGCTCGCTGACTAAGCCAAATGGTGCAACCGTCAGCTATGAGTACGACGCTGCACATCGGCTGGTGGCGGAAACAGATGCACAGGGCAACCGGCGCGAGCTTGAGCTCAATGACCTCGGGAACCCAGTAGAAGAGCGACTGCTCGATGCGCTGGGCCAGACCCGTTGGATAGAGCGCCGGATCTTCAACGAAATCGGCTGGCTCTCCAGTGTCTCCGACGCCTATAGCAATCAGTCATCGTTTTCCTACGATGTGGTGGCAAACCTGATACAGGAGACCAGTCCCTCTGGTAACACACACTCCTACAAGTACGACGGCTTCCATCACCGGACACAAACGACCGATCCACTCGGGAAGGTCACGCAGGTGCTCTACAAGGATACCGGCGATGTTTACCGTGTCTCCGACCCTCGTTCGCGCCTGACCTACTACAGCTACAACGGCTTTGGCGAAGTGACTCAGGTCCGGAGCCCGGACACCGGCACCACCGACATTACCTATGACGAAGCCGGTAACGTGGCAACGCGCAAGACGGCCAAGGGACAAACCACAAGCTACAGCTACGACGCGCTGAACCGGATCATCGAGGCATCCAGCGGTGTCGCTGGCGAATCGCCAATTCTGTACGGGTACGACGAAGCAACCTCACCATACGGCATGGGCCGCTTGACCTCAGTCGATGATGGCAACGGTGTCCGGAGATATGGCTATACACCCGAAGGATGGTTGGCTTACGAGACCTGGGAAACCCACGGGCAGAGCCTTACTACCCAGTACCAATACGATGGTGCAGGCCTCATCACGAAGATCACGTATCCCAGTGGTCGTGAGGTTTCCTACACCCGTGATTTAGCCGGTGACGTCATCGAGGTGGCAACGACACAAGCAGGCACCACAACAAGCCTGGCAAGCCAGATCGAGCGAGCGCCCTTTGGCCCCGTCACCAGTATGGTCAGATGGAACGGCATTTCAGAAAGTCGCTCTTTGGATCTCAATTACCGAGTCACCGGCATCGACGCTACTAGAGTGCATTCGCTGGTCTATCGGTACACGCCAGACTCGTTGATTTCAGCCATAGACGACAATCTCAGCTCATCAGTCAATCAGTCACTCGGTTATGACGCGGTTGGCCGCATCACCTCTGCTGAGGGGCTCTATGGCGTTTTGGGCTATGGCTATGACGCCACCGGCAACAGGACCTCGATCACGACCGATGGCCTGAGCCAAAGCTACACCATCAACTACATGAACAACTGGCTGGTGAAGACTGGGCAAACCTCCAGAAGCTATGACGCCAATGGCAACCTGACGAAGCAGGGGGCGGATACCTTCACCTATGACAGCCAGAACCGGCTGGTGGCCGCAACGGTCGCTGGAGTGACAGCAGCTTACACCTACAACCATCTGGATCAGCGTGTAACTAAGACCCTAAACGGCCAGACCCGCCTACTGATTTACGGCTTGGCAGGAAACCTCATCGAGGAGCTGGACGCAGCCACTGGAGACGTGCTGGCGGAGTATATCTGGCTCGATGGCACCCCCTTGAGCTTTGCTCAGTCAGGACAGACCTATCAAGTCCACGTCGATCATCTGGGCACCCCGAAGGCGCTAACCGACGCCAGCGGCCAAGTGGTTTGGAAGGCGAGCTACAGCCCGTTCGGTAAGGCCAGCATCACCACTCAGGGGCCGACCTTCAATTTGCGGTTCCCAGGACAGTATTACGACGCGGAGACCGGGCTCCACTACAACTGGCGGCGTTACTACGACCCGAATACCGGGCGTTACATCACCAGTGACCCGATTGGGCTGGCTGGTGGGATTAACACCTATGCCTATGCGCTGAGCAACCCGATAGGCAATGCAGATCCAACAGGGGAGTTTGTGCCGCTTCTTCTGGGGGCTTATGTTGCCATAGACTTTGCCTTGAGCGCTTGGGACGCCTATGACACCTTCAAGACCATCACCAGTGATTGTGCGACCTCAAGAGAAAAGTGGATTTCCGGGGGGCTTTTTGCTGCTGGGATTATCCTGCCTGGCAACTATAAGGCGCTAGGGAATGTTGCGGAACGCGCTTTTAAAAATACGGCTGATGATTTTGTAGACCTAGCCAGTTCCCAGAGACGTAAGCATATTCTTGATGGTGACGCCACTGGTGGAGGGCATCGAGCAGGAACAGGCAAGCCTGGAAAAAGTGAGTTTCCTCAAAGTTGGTCTGATGAAAAAATTATGCACGTCATTTCCGATATAGCTACCGATCCAAATGTTTCTCGAAAGGCTGGGCGCGGTGGTAGGACTATTGCAGAGGCAGTTAAAGAAGGTATTAATGTTCGTGTAATACAAGAATCTAATGGTGATATTGTTTCAGGTTTTCCAACAAACGTACCAAGGAATCCAAAATGAAAAATGAATATAGAGAAATTGAATCCACGCTAGATCTTTTGCTTATGGTGCTGTCTGATTCGTTTTCTGAATCTGAAAGTATAGAAGTGCAAGAATTTATTGATGTGGGTGAGTATGGAATCGCACTAGAAACTATCATTGACATTATTAATGAAGAGTCAAAGAACATAACAAATGAAGCTGAGTTTCTGATTGAAAAAGCAGGGAGGATAATGAATATGGATACTACATCCATTGTAGATAAGATTTCAAAACATATAGATAAATAATAAGATGAAAAAAACCGGTTTAAAATATAGAGCAGTATATCTGCTTGGATTTCCGTTAGCTGGAGCCTTTATAGGAATTGCAGTGTTCGCTTTATTAAATTATGTGAATGGGCCTCTAAGCAAATTCGCCTTATATCTGTCCGTTGGTGTTTGGGGGGGGTATGGAGTGTTCTCAGGAATCTATGGATACTTAAATCTAAGGAAAATATTAAAGTTAAAGAGAGCTAATGAGGAATCCAGGGATTAAATACGGCTCACATGGTTCTGCTATTGGCGCAGCATTGGGGACGGCTTATGGAAATCAATAACTGGTTTGATTTTATTATATACACAATTTATTTCTTTGGGGTTGTGATAGTTATCCTTCCTACTGGGGTTATCTTTCTTTGGTTGACATTGAAAAATCTAGTCAAAATGAGAGCCCCGAGATACGAAAAAAAGCACTACAAGTATTTCTCTGCAAGAAATAGATTTGAAGTGTGTGTTGCAGGTGTTTTTTCTGTGGCTTTTTCTGTTTGGTATCTGTTTTTTGCCAAAGGGGGAAATCTGTTTCTTTATCCGTCAGAGGTAATGAGATTTTTTTCAGGCGGATGATAGTGTGGATCAGGCTCTGGCGTTGGCCCAGCCGCCGCCAGCGGCCAAGTGTTTGGAAGGCGAGCCATCATAGAGTCAGTAGAGAGAGATACTTTTGGAAATCAATAGTATTATGATTGGTACAAATGAGTTGTAGCTCCATATTTTAAAGGGGGATTTCAGAGAAATGAAGAATAAGAAGGTAATAACTTTGATAATGGCCGCAGCCGCATCATGCTCGTCAGTCTATGCCGCGACATTACCGACCAGTGAGGTAGACGCATACATACTTGCGATGAACACCATGTCACCTATCACTGCAAAGTACACCATCCAGTACAAGCAAGCGGTTGAGCAGAAATGCAATACAGCCCTGAGCGTTGAGCAGCTCAACTCAAAGGCATTCACCAATGTTGTCCAGGCAATGGTGAGTAGTGAGACCGTCGATAGAATGGGGCTTGATGCTGCTGGTGGATCACTCCAGGATACCCTGTCTGTGATCGGCAAGAACGTCACATGCAGTGACCTGAACGCGCCATTTAAAGCACTCTTGGATGATAAGGACTTCACCAGAAAGCATCAGCACCTATCGAAGGTGCTGCATACTTGGAATGAAGTTGTTTCTCAAAGCAAACCCTGAGTAACAAAAAGGAGCCTAACTGGCTCCTTTTTTAATGGGGATGATGTTACGTTCGTGGACGTTATTTTCACTCGGGATATGTAACGTTGAAAAAGGCGTACCGACAAGAGAGTGGTCACATAGCTCTCCATAATAGATGAGCGACAAAATCTCTTGCTCGTTGATTTTTCCCACCTTAAAAAGGTAATTGATTATTGCTGTATCCAGTAGGTCGTGACACCCATTAAGCAGATCCACGATATTGGCCGCAGCTTCATTTTCCTCTCCGTCATCTCGACCGGCTAATACTGATTCAACCCAAGCCTCAAGGCTCGGATGTCCCTCAGCGAGCTCTATTTGACGGCACTCGTTCTCGATCAACCCTGTGATTGCTTCGTTGAGCGTTCCGCCATAAGTCGGCATGTTGAGAACAACTCCAAATCCGGGGATTTCTTTTTGGATTGGCTTCGCATCCTTGGGAGCTGATTTCAGCCACAGGAAAAACCAGATCCCAGAGCTTATGTCTTCCGGCTTGACCTGGTTGGCCGCAAGGAATTTGGAAACCTCGTTACAGATGATGCCATCTGGCGCTGCCATCTCGTAAATACCCGCCATCAGATCTTCAAGGCTCTTATACATATTATCTCTCGCACCTGTACATGATGTTTTCACTATCGTTGTTAAGCGTTTTTTCAGCAAGTATGTTCCAGCGAGACATCTTATACCATTCCATCCAAATCTGTAAAATTACCGTATTACCGTAATTATGATAATTGCGGTAAATAAATTTGAGTTCCTCTTGCTGTTGTTCTACTTATTAAAATGTATCTTTGAAAAAGTAGAGTTTTTGGAATAGGATAGGTGGTGCTGAATGCCCACTTTTTACAAGGAGCGCGACCAGTGATTTTTGATGTAAGAGCGACCTTTGAAGTGGCACTCCAGACGGACACCCACCTGGTACTTATCGATCTGGATCAGGGAGCATCAGTTACGAACGATGCTGATGCAGTGATCGCCTGGTTGGCCGCAAACCTCGAAGGTGGAATTGGAAAACGTAAGGTGTACTACCGGGACACCGATGGACGCTTTGATGAGCTCAAGGTTAATGCCGGTGCTTTTGCCGGATTTGCACCTTGTAGCGAAGGCCAGCAGACCACCTTGGCTGGGATGCTCGGCCAGTAACTTTGTGTGGAGAACTCGATGTTAAACAAAAACAAATTTGAGAAAGTTTTAAAGAGAATCCTCGATAAGAACTTTGAGCGCTGCTCTATTTGCAGGAAACCATTCCCTGGACCGTGCCATACTTTTGCTGGTTTGGATTCGGACAATAAAGTTCAGAACGTAGGTTCTTGCTGTCGGACCAGTATTGTGGACTTGCGGCATGGAGGTGTGTATACGACCGCTCCTGTAGATACTCAAGAGGGGCAAAGTCAGGCGCGTGAGCTACTCGCAACACATCCTTGTAAGGGGATGATGGGACATGCTTAGCAAAAAAGTCTTTTTCATTAGTCAAGCGGAGGCCGAAAGACTGGAGCCGGTTCCCGGTGCGGCCATGATCTCCATAACTGACCCAGACAAGTCCCCTGCCGCTCTCGGACAGTGGGGGCAGTTGTACCGCGATAGCTTCTATGACGGCGGCTATTCTGAGAACACCATCCACACGATGAAGGCAGCGTTCCGGATGAATTACGCCTCTTACATTGACTCATCCCAGGCTGAAAAGCTGTCCACCTTCCTGGATGGATTGGTTGGTAGCGGTATCGATCAGATCTTCGTTCATTGCTATTACGGAGAATCCAGAAGTGGCGCGGTAGCGCTGTACCTCCAGAACAAACATGGATTCACTCCGAATAAGCCGATCACCAAGCCCAACCGAACAGTTTACGAATTGCTGTGCAATCCAACCAAGTTTGAACCACTGATGCAAAGCTACGAAACGCAACATATGGAGGAGGAACTACCTCTTCACCTCAAAATATGGGATTTTCTTCTCGTTGCGGTCGGGCTTAGGAGGTAACTTTGCACGACACAAACAATGACAAGGAAGAGCTAGTTTCACATGCGAAAGTAAATGTTCCGGCAGAACAAAGCATTCGCGGTGAACTGTTGCCGTCATCGAGCTCGCTCCGGAACATCCAGGACAACCCCGCCGTCGCCTATCTGGTGAGCCTCGGGTCAAAGCGAAGCAGGCAGACCATGAGCTCATTCCTCAACATTGTCGCCAAGATGATCGGGTTTCAGAACCTTCGTGACTGTGCATGGAGCTCAATGAGGCGGCACCACATATTGGCGGTGCTGGAAATGCTGGGGGATGCAGGGAAGGCTCCGGCAACGATCAACACCTACCTGTCAGCGCTCAAAGGGGTGGCTCTTGAAGCCTGGACGATGAAGCAAATTGATACGGATAGCTTCCAGCACATTAAGCAAGTCCGTTCAGTACGTGGATCTCGACTTCCTAAAGGGCGGGCACTTGAACGCCATGAGATTCGCAGCCTCTTTTTCACATGTGAAAGTGATTCAAGCGCCAAAGGGCTTCGGGATGCGGCCATTCTCGGGGTGCTCCTCGGGTGTGGCTTGCGCCGCTCGGAAATCGTTGCGCTGGACATGGGAAGCATGATCTACAAGGACCGCGCTCTCAAGGTTCTTGGCAAGGGCAACAAAGAGAGAATGGCGTATGTGCCTGGTGGCGCATGGAAAAGACTGGATAAGTGGGTTGAAGAGGTTCGAGGAACGCATGAAGGGCCTTTATTCCCGAGGATCAGGCGGTTTGATGATGTGACTGGAGAGCGGATGTCGGATCAGGCCATCTACCACATCTTGGAGACCAGAAGAGTTGAAGCCGGTCTGGAGATGTTTGCGCCCCATGACCTGCGACGCACCTTTGCCTCCTCGATGCTGGATAACGGTGAGGATATTGTGACCGTGAAGGACGCAATGGGCCACTCAAGCATTGCAACTACCCAGAAATATGACAGACGCGGCGATGAGCGTTTGAAGAGAGCGAGCCAACGCCTCGATATAGCGGATTAACAGCATGAATGATGAAGAACTCGAACTTGCCAGAGCCGAAGCCATGAAAGCCGATAGGTGCTTTTCAAAAGGACGGCTCAGGGACGAATTTCGGATGAAGCCTAAGCCAGGAGTAGAGCCAGTTTCGTTCTACAAAAACGGGTATGGTGGCCAATTTGGAGTGTACCGGATAGCAGATTGCCAACCAATGCGGAGAAGGGGTTGTTCACCGGCATCACAAAAGCAAATAAGGGCGCAATCCATCCTTTCGGTCAAGGCAAGAATGCGTAGCAACCTGGCAAAGGCCTCTGTCATGGCACAAAGGTGGGTCGCTCTGGAACCTCTGGTTCTCGATACCGAGACGACCGGACTTGGTGAAAGAGACCAGGTGATCGAGCTGGCTGTTACTGACATCAGAGGCGCGGTTCTCCTCTGCACCAGATTACGGCCAACCGTGGAAATAGACCCTCAGGCAATGGGTGTTCATGGCATCACCGAGACTGAGCTGTCGAATGAGCCTACGTGGACTCAAGTTGCGCCAGCTCTCGCCCGGCTTTTGTCGGGCCGTCATCTGGTGATATTTAACTCCAGTTTCGACAGTAGGATGTTGAGGCAAACAGCCAGTGCATTTGGAGACCAACTCTCTTGGTGGCAAGAGCAGAACTGTCTGTGCGCGATGAAGCTGGCGGCTGATGCCTTTGGCTCAACCAACCGGCACGGCACAATCTCACTTGCGGATGCCACCTGCGAGGCAGGTGTGAGCTGGAAAGGTCGAGCCCATTCAGCAGCGACCGACGCTATTGCCACCGCCGACTTGGTGACAGAGATAGCCAAAGTCCAACGTGACCTCGTGGTCCAGCTCCAGGAGCTTCAAAGCAAAGGTAATTTGGAATGACAGAACAATCCTACGGCGAAAGTCTCAAATTTTTCTCAGACTGGCAGAAGGACCCCGCGAAACGCACCGGCCTGAATGTGCAACACACGCTAACCAGAGGTGAATATCCTACGGTCAGCATCGAGATTGCGCCGATCAGGGCATCGGGGTCCAGCCCAGACTGGAAAAGCAAGATCACGGTGCAGCTCACTCGCGGCGAACTGACGGCGTTTTGCAGCGTTCTCTTTGGTTTGCGTAGCAAGGCTGAGGGTTCCTATCACGGCGACGCGAAGAATAAGAGCTTTGCGGTTTACAACAACGGCAAGGCCGGTGTTGCGATCATCCTTAGTGAGCGAGGAAACCAGCTCCAGAATTTCATCAATGATGACGACCGAATGGAGCTCGCAGTCTTCGCAGTTCGCCAGCTTTCCAACGCATGGAAAGTTACCCCTTCTGATGCCATCGCGCTGCTACGCCAATCAGCGTGGATGGACCGAAATTTGTCCTAATCGAGCAAATCTAGGCACTCTAAAAGTCGTCCTATAACCACAAAGTTAGACCATCATGCAAAGTGGGGTATAGAGGGTGCCAGCCCCACCCCAGCAGTCCCCCTCAGCCACATTTCTGGCTTGCCCCGCGCTTTTCTTCTTTCTCTCTTTTTCTCTCTCTTTCTCAATCTAATCTCACACACGAAGGTCAAACAGGGCACCCGCCGACGCGAAGCGGAGGCGTATTCTTGCCCCTCCCCCTCGTTGCATGATGGTCTAAATCTGTCTACTATGTAACCAATGAACTGTTAGAACAAACCCACACATAGGCGGCAGCATGGCTAAAAACTTCATATCAGAACAATTCTCGGCCATGTGCCGCGACTTAACGAACCTGTCCTCTCTTATCAAACGACTACCGCCACGGTACGCAAAAGTTGCGGCCATCCCTCCTACCGGAAAAGGAATGGAGAACGAGCCCGTCAACAAGATTGTCGTAACTGAACAAACTGGGCGCGAAGCTCTTGAGCTGGCAGCGCACAGCTACAGAGATCTTCACATCAACCCAGACTATTCGCAGAAGTCTGCCAGGCGCACCGTGGGGGTACTCTGGTTCTCCCCTTCCAGGATTGGTGTAGCTGACGAAATTGCGGCGACGGTTGAACGCATCAACGCGGCCAAAGCTGGTATCGAGGAGTTCATTATCTCGACGTACCCCACCAGGCAAGAGAGGTTTGAAGCACTTCGAGCGGACTGCCCTGGTGTCATGACTCTCCACCTTTACAGACAAATTCGGTGCTATACCAATGGCGACATCGACTCTATCCGCTTCACCTGGCAACGGAAGGACTCCTTGAAGAAGCCCGTAAAAGAGGAGCTTTTGCAACGCATCAGAGAGGAGCTGGAGCGATCTGGGCCAGACTATCAACTTCCCCTGGAGCAGCTTATCCAGAAGATCGCCAGCACCCCGGAGCCTTATCTCCGGGAGCGAAGGGAAGTAAAGGTTCAACCGGTGGCAAACGTCATGGCCGCAGGGGTACTCAAAACCGTTACCGCGCCAATGCCCCTGATCGTGCTCCAGGATAAGGATGTTCAGCTCAAATTGCTTCGTAACTTTGACGCCTCAGAACAACGCAAAACTCGATCTGATAAAGCGGCATCGGAAATCCTTGGCACCTTCGGTGGAGTCACTATCGAATCCTTCCCTGGATGAATCAGCGTGACCGCGTAACAAGGCTTTTCCGCAGCCGGAAGGGCTTTGTCCCACACAAACAATTCCAATCGACAGCAGCATGATATATAATTATGATAATTACCGTATTATCGTAATTATCGTAAACATTACAAATTAAAAGGAACGTTCTCATGGCAAGAAAATTGGTTGAGTTTGACGATGTAGCGGCTGCGGCCCAAAAGCTCAAGGACGCCGGTAAACGCCCAACGGTCATCGCTATCAGAGACATCATTGGCAAGGGGAGCTTTACCACCATTTCAACGTATCTCAAACAGTGGTCAGAGGAACACTCCCTCGATGAAGAGCTGGTAGAGGTAGTCCTTCCAGAATCGGTTATGAGCGATGCTGAGCTCTTCCTACAGAAGATCTATACGGTAGCCAAAGCAAGCGCCGATGAACAGCTTGAGCGCGAGCGTGAACTGCTACGACAGAAAGAAATTGAGTACCAGGAAGATATGCAGCAAGCCGTGGACATGGCAAATGATGCCACCGAACGGGCTGAGCTACTGGAGGAACAACTTGAAGCTCTCACCAACAAAAAATCAGAGCTCGATGCGGCCCTTGGTAAGGCAGAAAACTCGCTATCCCTCAAGTCTGCGGAGCTAGAACGCTCACTGGCTGACATTGATAAGCTGGAAAAGCGGATCGTTGAGTTGGAGGGCAAGCTGGAGGCGAAAGCCGCAGATCTGACCCGAGCACAGGATCACCTGGAGCAAGCTAAAAGCGAAAATCGCTCTTTGAGCCAAAAATTGGCAACTACAGAGGGTGAGTTGGAGGAGCAAAAAGGCAAGAGTATAGAGCAGACAGAAAAGCTCCGGGCCGCTCAGGAACAAAAAACATCGTTGAAAGAGCAGCTCGAAAATGTACAGGCCAAACTGGCCCAATCACAGGACTCCCTTGCCACAGCCAAAGCTCATGGCGAATCCGCTGAACGAGAGTGCCAGCGCCTATCTGGAGAGGTAGAAAAGCTGGACGCCAAATTATCCAGCGCCGAAGCAGAAGCTCGCGCTCTTGTTCAAGACAAAGGCATGATGGCTGGTCAGTTGCAGGAAAAAGACCAGCAGGCCAAGAGCCTCGAACAAAGACTCAATGATGCACTGACCAAAATTTCTGGGTTGGAGCAAGAGCTCGCTAAAGCTGGTAAGGGAGGGAAAAAGAAAGAGGAAAACTGATGGCGCGAAAGGCTAAATATTCAGAAGAGTGGCGACACAGAGCTGCGGCTCTTCAAACCAAGATTGAGGAGGCTATGACACTAGCCACCTCATCTATTGGCGACTATCGCTGGTTACACCGTCTCCATAGTTGGGTTACGGAGGTGGCTCAAGGTAAAGCCCCAGACTGGTGGACAGATCTGGATTGTGAAGTATCCCTCCCCCGAGAAGAAAAGCGGATCAGTACGTTCCTCTCGACACAAAAGAAGCGCATCACTCTCCAGATGTGTTTGTCGTAGGGGGCCTCATGAAACAACTTCCTCCTGACACACCAGAACAATCACTGATCACTCAGTACAAAGGGCCTCGCCTTGTCGTTAAGGCCTACGCTGGAACGGGTAAAACCACGACACTGGTGAAGTACGCCCACAACAACCTCGATTCACGTATCCTCTACTTGGCATACAACAGGGCTATCCGCGACGAGGCAAGAGAAAAGTTTCCTGCAAACGTAGACTGCAAAACGTCCCACCAGCTTGCCTACGCCACTATAGGAAGGGGCTACCAGCACAAACTCTCCGGCAACCTAAGGCTCACCGATATTGCCCAAGCGGTGAATACCAAGAACTGGACGTTTGCCAAAGATATTCTCGATACGCTCAACGCCTTTATGTGTAGTGCAGACATGCGGATTCTTTATACGCATTTTGCTCGCGCCGATACGGGTAAAGTGCTTACGTCCAAACAGGAGAGATACCAAATCCAGGTGGTCGAAGGTGCTGAGCTCATATGGAAACGGATGACAAACGTTCAAGATCCGTTCCCGACCGTACACGATTGCTACCTCAAACAGTATCAGCTCGGGATGCCGAATCTGTCTCGCCGGTACACCACCATTCTTTTTGATGAAGCACAAGACGCTAACCCCGTAACAAGTAGCATCGTCCTACAGCAGAACTGCAAGGTAATCCTGGTTGGAGATCGCCACCAGCAGATCTATAGGTTCAGAGGCGCAAACAACGCCCTTGATAGCAAAGAGCTCATGAACGCCGACCAACTCTATCTCACTCATAGCTTCCGCTTTGGCCCCAACGTTTCGCTGGTGGCAAACGCCCTTCTTGAACTCAAAGGTGAAACACGACCTGTTGTTGGCCGGGGACCAGCAGATCAGGTACTCATGTTTTTACCAGGTGACGTGGGCCACCGCGCAATACTTCACCGAACCGTCATGGGGGTTATAGAGACGGCGCTCTCTGCGACCGAATCCGGAGCGCAGGTATTCTGGGTCGGTGGAATCGACGCTTACCAGATCAATGAGCTCCAGGATTTGTACTGGTTTTCGATGGCAGAGCCAGACCGGGTAAAGAATAAGAAACTGCTTGATGAGTATGAAGACTACTTCGAGTATCAAGAAGTAGCGAAGGCGACCAAAGACCCTGAGATGATGAGGGCTGTCAAGATCATCAACAGCTACGATGAAATCCCTGAACGACTCACCACTCTACGACGCAATACAGTCAAAGAAGAGTTTGGGGCTGACATTACGGTCTCAACAGCTCATCGGTGCAAAGGGTTGGAGTGGGACTTTGTTCAGCTCTATGACGACTTTCCGGATGTCCTGGACCCAGAGCTCGACCCAATGGCCCGTGACGATGAAATAAACCTGCTCTACGTTGCATCCACCAGAGCGATGCGAATCCTTGCGTTGAACAGCGCTGTCGAGATGGTTATCCGCTACATCACCCAAAAACGCATGGTCGAGAAGCAGATGAAGATGGCCGCAGAAGCGACAGAAGTTGAAGAGGACACGACCAAATAGTTTGGTCAATTCTTTCACATGTGAAAGTTGACAAATAAAACGCTCTAAGCGCCCTAAATGGGCGCTTACACCTGCCTAATTTCACGCCTCCCACCTCTACCATATCGAGCATGGGAAAATACGTGCGTGAGACTATGAAAAAATCACCTTTGAATTTACTGCTCCTTGCAGCGCTCACGCTGGGGGCATCACACCAGGCTTGGGCTCAAGATGGCACAAGACCTGGTTTTTATGAGCGAAAGGAAGAGGGTTGGTTCTGGTACAAGGAAGAGCCCAAAGAACCAGAGAAAAAACCCGAAAAGCCCAAACCAAAGCCTGTGGCAGAAGCGAAGCCTACACAGCCTAAGCCTGCTGCTCCGCTTCCGAGCGGCCCAGAAATGTTCTCAGCGGAATGGTTCCGGGAAAACTTACCCAAGTACAAAGACCTTGCTTGGAACAATCCTACCGTTGAAAACGTCAGGACGTTTCTCTACTTGCAACGATTTGCGATAGATCGCTCTGAACAATTTTCCGATGCTACAGAGCTGGCGGTCGTAGGTGATCCTTTCTTGGATGAAATTACTCGACGTCCTGCTGCCACGTTTGCCTCACAACAAGTTGATCGTGACGCTGGTAACGCCAAAAACATGCTACTCAAAAGCGTAGCCGAACGCGTAGGGATATTCTTCTTCTACAAGTCCGACGATGACTACAGTGACTTGCAAGCACCGCTCATCAAGATGTTGGAACAAGGAGAAGGATTCTCGATCATTCCTGTATCTATGGACGGCAAACCACTCCCCAGTGGGCTTTTCCCCCATTACAAAACCGATGAAGGCCATGCCAAACAACTTGGTATCGTAACTTTCCCTGCTGTTTACCTCGCATCTCCAGACGGTCAGTTCGCTCCTATAGGACAAGGGCCAATGTCTCTTCCTGAGCTGAATCACAGGATTTTGGTCGCAGCAAAACGCAATGGTTGGGTCACAGACGAAGAGTTTAACCGTACACGTCCGGTACTCAACCTGGAAAACAACATAGCCGAACGCTTGGCCTCACCAGAGCTGGGCTCTGACCTCAAACAGCTATCTCAAGCGAGCGGTGATAAAGACAACTTTGTGCCACCGGAACAACTCATGAAGTACATCCGGGACAAATTACAGGAGAACTAAGATGGTCACGCACAAGACATTAAAAAGGAGCCTGCTTGCCCTGAGTGTGGCGGCCAGTCTCGTCATGGCACCGACAGGGGCGATAGCCGCTAACGGCCTCCAATCACAGATGGACAAACTCTTCAATGAAATGAGCAACACAACACCACCTGGGGTTTATGAAAGCCAACGACGTGGCGTTTTAGCTGGTGGCCGGTTCACTGCAAAGACACGAATCTTCGACGAGAACCTGGTGAGCTTTGCCCCTCCATCATGGAAAGCTGGTTGCGGTGGTGTAGATCTGTTCGGCGGTTCGCTTTCCTTCATTAACGCGGATCAAATTGTCCAACTCCTTCGGGCTGTAGCAGCCAACGCCAAGGGCTATGCCTTCCAGCTTGCGCTCGATAACGTTTTCCCGGACGGAGCGAAGTGGATAGAGAACTTCCAGAAGAAAGTGCAAGCGCTCAACCAACATCTGGGCAACTCCTGCCAGCTCGCTCAAGGTTTCGTGAACGACCTAACCAGCGGCATGGACCTTAAACACAAAACTGATGCTTCTATAACCGCGACAACTTCCGGCCTGTATGAAGACTTCTTCGGGTCCAAGCAGGAAACCAGCGGCAAGAGTCCTCTGGAAGAACTGAAAGCCAACAAACCTGACGAATACAACAAGATGATTGGCAACATCGTCTGGAAGCAACTCAAGAGCAACAACGCCAACACCTGGTTCCAGTACGGGGATAACACCCTTCTTGAAGCGATCATGTCTTTAACCGGCACAGTCATCATTGGTGATCTGGTAAACGACCCGAACTCAACCGGCACTGGTGCGAAAACAACCCCTCTGACGACCCTACCAGGTAACAAGATCACCTTGTCAGACCTGATTTCAGGCGGTTCTGTTGAGATCTATTCCTGTGATTCTGATACGACCAACTGCCTGAGTGCTGGCTCCAGCAATAAAACTGTCGTGCTCAAAGGTATCAAGAACCAGATCACCGATATGCTGTTAGGAACAAGCTCTACACCTGGTGTGATCTACAAATACGCAACGAACTCTGGAACCTTAACCGACCCAGAAAAGGCCTTTGTTTCTAACCTCCCCGGAGGGATTGGCACCATTGTTCGTAACTTGTCTGTCCTTTCACAGGACGGCGCTAACCTGTTCGCAACAGAGTCATCAGGAGCGATAGCCCTGACCATGATGTATAGCTTCTCGGAAGAGTTCTTCCGCGCAGCTCGCATTGCGATGGCTAACAGCAAATCACCCTACAAGAAAGAGGCACTAGAGCTTCTCGCGCAATCGCAACAGCAAATCCGTGCTGAATACACAATCCTGTCCTCTCAATACGGCGATCTGGCAAGCCAAATTGAGAAATACAACAACCTACTGGACAACATCCGCAAGCAAAAATACATGCTGGCAACTTTGTCCAATCCTCCTAGCACGAACTAAGGAGCTATTGGAATGGGATCTTTTTCAATCCACTCTATCGGTGACTCTGCTTTTCTGGAGCAAATCCTGATTGCAGTATCAATGATCACCGGCACCGGGGATTTCGAGAAGATGGTCAGTATTGGCCTGCTTCTTGGGGTCTTGATGATCTGTATTCAGTCCGTCTTTCAGGGCGCAAAGCAAATCAACCTCCAGCAAGTGCTGGTAGGTTGGATTCTATATGCCTGTTTCTTCGGCCCAACCACAACTGTGACTATCGAGGACGCTTATACAGGGCAGGTTCGAGTCGTCGCCAATGTCCCTATTGGGGTAGGCTTTGCTGGAGGTGTCATATCCAACGTGGGATACACCATCACCAATTTGTTTGAAACTGGATATGGGGTAATCGTACCCAATGTCACGGAAAGCCACTTTTCCGAAACACTGAAACTGTTGAATGACGTCAGACGGCGAGCCTATGACACAGGAGTTTTTACTGCGCTTAACTCAGCAAATGGAGGCGGCTATGTTGACGTGAGGCGTTCCTGGAACAATTACATTCGGGAATGCACGTTAACCAAAGTCGATCTCAACCTAATGTCCCTTGATGAGTTGATGAACCGTTCAACTGACTCAGCTTTGCGATTCAACTCACAGCTCTACGGAACTAGGTTGTATTTGTCTACAGCAAACCCTGACGGCGCTGACTACACATGTACTGACGGATGGGTGGCTATTAGCACTGCAACCGCCAACCTAAGCAGCCCGGTTGTTGTTGATGCTCTTAACAGCCTACTGGGTATTGACACGTCAACTGGAGACAACGCTCTAACGAAGCTGACCGATTCGCTTCAAGCGATGGGTGCCACAACTACGTCATCAATCGACTATCTGAAAGCCGCCGTTCTGGAGCCCCTCTATTATGAAGCCGCAGCAGGACGTTATCAGGACCTCCAGGATTATGGCTCTGCATTGATGGTCAACCAGGCTATTCAGCAACGGAACACACAGTGGGCCGCAGAGCAGTCGATGTTCATGACCGTCGTCCGACCAATGCTGACGTTCTTTGAAGGCTTTATTTATGCTATAACCCCGATCATTGCTTTTATTATCGTGATGGGCAGCTTCGGCCTCCAGTTAGCCGGGAAATATGTACAAACCATCCTCTGGATTCAGCTATGGATGCCAGTCCTCTCAATTATAAACCTGTTTGTTCATACCGCCGCGTCAAATGAGATGTCTAGCCTCAGTGCTGGTGGTCTCAACTCCATGTACGCTCTTTCCTCAACTGGAGATGTTCTGCAACACTGGATTGCAACCGGCGGCATGTTGGCTGCGGCCACTCCGGTGATTTCCCTGTTTATCGTCACAGGTAGCACCTACGCCTTCACCAGCTTGGCATCGAGAATAAGTGGTTCTGACCACGTTGACGAAAAGATGCAAACGCCAGATCTACTCAAGCAAGGTCCGGTTATGCAAAGTCAGCCAGCGTACAATCACAACCAGTTCAGTGGTGCGATTGCAAACGGCGCAGAAAGCATGATCAGTACCTTCTCGCTTGGCTCCACCTTGGCATCAGGCGTGAGCTCCGCACAGGCATTACAAAGTCAGAAATCGGAGGCTTTCCAAAGCACTCTTGGTCGAGGTTTTTCTGATGGAGTAAGTCAGGATCAAGCCTATTCAAGACTCTCCAATGTCGGGCGCAACGTTTCGTCGCAAAACACAGCTCAAAGCCAATTGATCAACCAGCAAGCCAAGAACTTCATGGATAAGTTCCAGGTGGATGATAGCCACTCTGATGCTGTCAAAGGTGCTTTTGCCATGCAGGCTATGGGCACACTCGATGTTGACGAAGCTGCGTCCATGCTTATGCCTATGGTTGGCAAGGCCAGGGCAGCAATGAAGGCCGCTGCTGGTGTGAAATCAAACAGTACAGCCCTAGTTCCTGCTGGTGGTAATGGCGAATCAGGCGGCGGCAGTGATGTCCTGGACATCAAAGCGCAAGCGAAGGGAGCAACAGAGTCATCAACTCAAGACTCTTCAAGCTGGTCAGCGAGTGATGTGTCCCAGTTCATGAAGGGTGTGAGCTATTCGCAAACCGATAGCCAGGCGTTGACAAATCAATTAGCGCAGGGTTTCAGCCGTTCTGGAAGCGAGTCATTCAAGCAAACCTGGGGCGATAGCTTATCCCAGAACCTATCCAAGTCCGCTTCTGAACTGGTGTCTGCATCGGACACCTTCACAACAATGAGTCAGCTCCAAAACCAAATGGGCTCCATGACTAATACCGACTTTAAAACTCTCGGTGGTGCAGTAGCACAAACCCCTGCGGCCATGAACCAACTGAATGACTATTTCCGAAATGCCGCGCCGCAATCGGTTAAAGACGAGGCGGCTTCACTACAGCAAAGATACCAAGCCTACGGAATGTCTCCTCAAGTGGCCCAGGCAGCAGCGCGAATGACAGCAATGACCAACTCCAAAAATTACGAACAGGGTAAGGAGCTTGGCGGGTATCAAGCCGCACTACAGGCGATCAATACCGCGTCCGGTCGCAACGGAGCATTTAGTGGTGATGCTTACGGAAATAACGGCATTGAAGGCCCGAATGTTCAAGGCCTACCAGGTCAGGTTCAAGGGGCTGTAGGCAGTGGACCTAACATCCCAACCGGATTCCGGGAGAATGTGGCTGGGATGGCTGGAACTAATCCGGCATCAGAAGCTGGGCAGTTACCAACGAATAGCCCCCTTGTTCAAAATGAACATGCAGCCGGTACGTCAGCTCTTCATAACCAAGCACAGCAAACAGAGCGAAATGTATCTGCTCCTGAACTGAAAAAAGCCCAAGATAACCTTATGAACTCGCTTCCGGAAATGTCTTGGAGCGCTTCGGCGTGGGGAGCGTGGGACAACTCCAGTGATTGGATGGGCCGCAGAGCTGAACAAGCAGGTGGAGCTCTCATTGCTGGTGGTCAAGCTGGCGCTGATGCGTTCTCAAGAGCGATGGATCAAATGAGAACGATGACACCTGAACAACGCGACCAATTCATCGCGGCCACTCAACGCGGCGACCAGGCCGTGCAAGAGGAGTTTGGCTGGGCCGGTGATGCGATGGTCGGTATGGCTAAACTTGGCCGCAACGTCATGGGAGCTGCTGCAAGCGGCTATGATGCAGCGAAGGAGTGGTTAACTGGTAAATCTGATCTATCGGAAGCCGCTAAAGGGATGAGCATTGAGGAACGCGGCGCGTTCTATGCAGCAGCGCTATCCTCTGCCGCAGAAGCTGGTGGTGGAGCCGCGCAGCAGTTTATGAACCAGTACGGTGATGAGTTCAAAGAAACGATGCAGTCTATCGCTCAAAGCCGTTATGGGCTGACTGAATCCCAAGCCGCTGTTTATGCCGAATCGTTTGACACAAACGAAGGTCGCATGAACCAGGCTGTTCAGAATCTGAAAATGGAGTATGCAGAACGTAACCCGGATGGCTCACCGATGATGCAAGGAGGTCAGCCTGTTCTTTCTCAGCAAAACGAAGAGTTTACGGACAAGCTGGTAAACGTATTGCAGAACTCGACGGAAGCTGGAGACCGTTCAGGTAGCTATTTGACTGCCGTCAGGGGGTACAACATAGCAAATCAAAGGTTCTAAAAGACCAACCAAATAATAAGGGGGCCAGCAGGCCCCCTTATTCGTCTCCAGCTCCAATATGGAAGCGCTGGTCAAAATCATAGGAATCTTGAAACCCACCAGTTTGTTTTTTTCTGCGCCGGGTAGGTGGTGCCTCTTTATATGCTGACCGCGCAACGCGGATAAAGCACGTTAGTCCAAACAGAGCCCCGACAACCAAAGCAACTTGCCACTGGAAGTAAGCGATCCCTCCCCAAAAGATAACAGCAGCCCAAAGGCTTTTGTGAACCAGAAATAGGAAACGAGCACCCCAAACGCCGAAGGGAGCCAGCGCCACACCAAGTCCCCAAGGTGTGTCAGCCATCATGGCTATTCCCAGAAGCACCATTCCCAGCAGAAGAATATTGACCACATGTTTCATATCAACCCCCTTACTCTTTACCTCCAGTTTACCACGGCATCAAAAAATGCAACTGTGAAAGTTTGACTATTTTTTGCTAAACAACCATTCCATTGGCAACTTCTTCGATTAGAATTTGCCCTCAAACTTTCACATGTGAAAGTTTGCCCTTACGGAACAAGGCGTTTATTGACAAAGCATTACATAGTTGAACATGTCAAACAAATCGCATACACTATGGAATAGGCCATTGCTAACGCTTTGGTCCCCATCTGCAACACCGCAGAGTTCTCTTTCTCAAATATCTCTTTCTGTAAACACCATCATCCTTGTGTGGTCGGGATGCGCCTTTGCCTTCCCTGCCCTCCTCAGCTCCTGCTGTATTCGCAATTTCAGCCCTCGCTGTATCCCTAAAATCACTTATACCTAAACGCTATTTAATATCACAAAATACCGCACTCCCCGTGCGCTATTTCCGCCATTCTTTTGGCGCACTTTCCATTACTATCGCAAAAATATCCGTATCCCATTGATTACTAAAAGTATTGTAACTTTGTTCCGTCGGTACAAAGTTAAGTGTATGTTTTTAAAGGTTTTTTATTGTTGACAGCATCATTATTTGGGCTTGTAAAGGCGCAAAATGTGTCAGTTTGTGACAATAGAAGAACTCTAAAAGCGTTCATCGAATAACGCACTTTTTGTATGGCTAACAACGCAGTTTAAAGGGTGGCAAACAATGGATAAATGCCAATTGATAGACATCCCAAGCGACCCAGAGAAGAAACGTGAGTGGATCAAGTACAAACTCAAGATCCAGGGGCTTTCTCTGGCCGCATTGGGCAGAAAACACAAAACATCTCGGCAGGTGGTGTCTACGGCACTCTATAAGCCCAGTCCACGCTGGGAACATGAGATAGCTACAGCTTTGGGTGTGAAGCCGTCTGAGATTTGGCCGGAGCGGTACGACGAAGAACACGAAATACCCCTCAGACATAAGGAGGCAAGCTGATGAAGAACAAAGCCAAGGCGCTAGTTCTGTCTGCGGCTCTCCTTTCATCAACAGCGAATGCTATTGACCTGAGCGGAACCATCTTCGACAAAGCAGCGAAAGCATATAACCTCGACCCTCTTCTAGTGTATTCGGTCGCATTGGCCGAATCTGCATCAGGGAGAGGTAATGGCTCTATAAGTCCTTGGCCTTGGACGCTTCGCGTTCCTGGGCTTCCTTTCTATGCTAAGTCGGAAGATCAGGCAAAGGCTAAGCTCGCTGAGTTTCAGCAGCAGTACGGTCGTGCCATTGATGTCGGGTTTATGCAAGTGAGCATCCGGTGGAATGGTCATAGAGTTTCTTCTCCAGCAGATCTTCTCGACCCAGAGACCAACGTCATGGTTGGGGCAGAGGTGCTATCAGAAGCCATTCAGTCATCTCCAAATGACTTGGAGCTTGGCGTTGGCCGCTATCACGCCTGGGAAGACGAAATCCGAGCCAGAAACTATGGTAGCCGAGTCTTGGCTATCTATCGCAACCTTCGTGATTTGTGAGGGGGGCGGAATGTTGGAACTGGATATTATTGGTGCGTGGGATGCAAGAGCCGTCAACCTCGATCAAGAAGAAGCTGATAGAAACGTCTACGAGTTCGATCTGACATTGTGGAACCTGCTATCCACTCTGGCAAAAGAACGTCCAGATGATGCGGCCTCACAATTTTCTTTGGGCATGGACACCGTTCAAAAGCTGTCACTGGCAACACCTTCCCAATTGGAAGCTCTGGCCTCTGGCGTGTTGATCTCTTTCAAACTCGAAACAGCAGAGCAGAACATCATCACGCGACTCTCTGGCGACTACGACCCTGTAGTTTTTATCAACCATAGTGTTGATGAATTTGATGCTGCCTACTGGTTGCTATTTAACCGCGTCGCATCGAGAGACCCGGAGATGGCAAAGGAAGTTTTCGGGGTTTCGAGAGAGCTTGCGGAGCTGGTGGCTAAGGCAACAGACAGCCAGTTGCGCCACATGTCTGGAACAACGGTTACGCATTTTACGCTTCGTTTTGCTCCGAGCATCATTGAAGAAATTCTCGATGACAGCCGGGAAGAGTTAACACACCCGGTATTGAAAAAACTGCAACAGTCTCTACAGGGACGTGGGAGGTGGAGATGAACATTGGCAACTCTGGTACATTGGGTCGCTGGGTTACAGCTCGACACATGGCCCTTGCTGGGTACATCACAAAAATCATCATGATCGAGACTGGTCTGACCTACAAACAGGTCAGACGGCTTTACCAGGATCTGGAGAGGGACGGATATACTCTGGAACGAAAATCCAGAACTTTCCGGGGTGGTGCGACACTGATTCATAGTCACACATCCAAGATACAGGCCTCTCTTCTAATGCAGCTCTACTTCAACATTGGTGGAGAAGCCGTGTTGCGGTCTGTGAACATCAAAGCCTTGAACAAGGCATTTAGAATGTATCACGCAATCCGCAAAGAAGTGCCCGGAATGAAAGGTGCTCGGTGGGCTCCGTTTGATATTACTGATGCCTGGTGTCTTGCTTCGGAGCTGAGAAGTGGGGACGCAATGCTGGAGGTGTGCGACAACTGCAAGTGTACGTACTTCACCTCTGTTAATCAAAGAACCTGCGTTGAATGTCCGTTCTGCAAAGAACAAGGAAGGCATGGTGGTGGGGAGAAAGAGTGTGCTTGAGTAGACTATGACATTTCGGACCAGAAGATGAGCGCCCAAACTTTGCGGCGCTCATTTTTTTACTTCTTCTGTGGGATACGGTAGCGCTCCAGCTCGACAGCTCCCAACCCCTTGAAAGCATCCGGGCGACGTCCTTGCCCACTCCACGAAACTCCGTCTTTTGAATATTTAGCATTATCAGGTTCTGATCTGCTCGTGAACATTTCGTTGAGCAAGCCGATGTCCACACCGCAGGATTCCATGTCGCTCATTATTCGCTCAGCCTGAGCTCGCTTTTCTTTTTCTTCTTCTTCTCGCTTTTTGTACTCTTCCTCCAGTTCATTGAGAACGCCCTTCATTCTGTCAATGATCTCCCGAACTTCATCTAACGGGAGTCCTCGCAACAGGGTGCGAATGCGGCTTTTACGCTTTAACTCTGCGATTATTAACTCTCTACGTTCAGCCGCTGATAGCGTAGAGAACTCCTCGTGGTCTTTCATGTCATACGGAGCCCATCAGTTTTCCTTTAAGTGAATCACGTTGAGAGTTCAGTTTTGCGTCAGTCTGCACTGGCGAATTTTGATGCTGTGCAGGTTGACTCTCTGAACTCTGTTGCTCAAAAGACCCAATGTTGCCAGAAAATCGAAGAGAATAAAGACCCAATAGAGCAAGGGCGCGGAGCCGATCACTACGCGCCTTATGCTGCATCTGGGACAGTTCACGATAGAGCTCCGGAAAGGCTTGCTCCGATATGTTCAGATTAGATATTTTTCCATCCCATTTGCTACCAGCCACAACGACCTCCTATCTATCAGCCGCAGAACCAGAAGCCCCTGGCATTGGATGCCACGGATTCGTTGGGCAGTACGATCCTGCTCTTAGGGAAAAGCTCCTTGGCCGCATCTTGGTAAGCCTCGGCACCGCCGCCAGCCAGCAGAACTACGTCAGCATCCATCCCGTCCTCACGCATTGACTTCCGCATAGGGATCAAGGCGTTTTGAGCGACTTTGGTTGAGGCTTTCTTGAAGTAGTCTTTGATCGATACCTTTTCACCGTAGAGGAAGATTTCGGCCTTACCGGCACGAATAGCTTTCTCGATCTTTTCGATGCCAGGGGCACCGCCGTGGTCTTCCTGAATTAGCCGGTCCGTTTCCTGTAGCAACACCGACATCGCCTTGAGGCTGGTGCCAGATGAGTGATAGCGGACCTCTCCCTCTTCAAGAGCTACCCAGTCTACAGAAAAGAACCCAGGGTCAATTACAACGGTTTTTCCTCCCTGGATAATCTCCAGGAGGTCTTCATCTTTGGTTGAACTTACAACATCCATGTAAGCACCGGCAGGTTGAGGTACAACCACGACAGACTTAACCGCTACCGATCGTTTTGGCGTGATCTGGTGTTCACCCTCAAGCCGAGATTTCAACGCCTCTCTGCGCTCTACGTCCATGTACTGACTAACAGGCAGGCCAGTCACCAGCACATCGATCTCCTTCTGCTCGGACATCAGGAGTGCAGCGTAGAAAAGAGCCTTGTATGGATTGGTCGAAGGATAGTCGCCGTGAAGCTCACGCTCCCATCCTTGCAATCGGTCAGGCTCGACGCCTGCAACCCATTTCTCTCCATCAATCACAACCTGAATGCAGGTCCCTGCACCGCCAGTTAACTGTTGTGGCATCAGTTCCAATGGACCTGCCCCCACCGGCATGACGACTGTGCGAGCTTCCTCACCTTTATACCCCATTGCCATTTTCAGGTTGGAGTAACCAATATCCAAACCCAGAACAAATTGACTCATGAAATCCTCCAAAGATTGCTTTTAGATTGCTTTTCGATTGCTTGCCGCGTGTTGGATAGAGAATAAGGCTAAAAGCGGGGACAGATGGCCTGTGTAATTGCCCAAAAGGGGCATATAGGTTGCTTTTCGGTGGCTTTTTGATCGTTGAGTAAGGGAACCTATGGGAACGCTGCACGGATAGGCTCAGATAAACAGACCTTACCCTCGCATCGAGAACCGCTTGCCCTCCAGCATCGAGAGACGGTGGTAAAGAGGCATTTGGAATCTTTGATGCCATATCCAATATATCTGGAATCTTTAAATATAGATTCATATGTAAAGAGGCTGTGAAAGAATAAGAGCATCAAGATTCCAGATAGATAGAGGGAAATTTGACAAATTCCAAAGATGGGTTAGCCTAGTGACAGAACTAGATTCCAGTATTGGAATAATCAGCTTTAAATTCCAGATAGATAGTTATGTGGATAGGAATTGGATAGGAATTGGGAGGGTATTGAGGTGAGTCTACCAACAGAGCGATGGCTAGATCTGCTAGATCCGAAGCTCGAAGAAGAACGATCCGAGATAACAGAGGATCTGCTAGAGGCAGAGGGACGAGAGTTTGTTGCAGAGGTACGGAGCAAACTGGATCACGCCTTAGCGGTTCTTGCTGTCGAGGCGCAGCAGGAAGCGGACATGTACTGGAACGCGCACAAATCAGCGCGTGAAGAAGCGTCAGAGGACGAACAAGGGCGTGTCGGTACACGGGTTCGCATTCTAGGCGTATCACTCGTTGCAGAGTGGTATCGCAACAGATTTGTCGAACAAGTTCCCGGACAAAAGAAAAGGGTTCTATCGACACATATCAAGAAGGGTCGCGGTCATGCCTACAGCATGTCGCACTTCAAGAAAGAGCCTGTCTGGGCACAAGAGTTGATCCAGCAAGTTGAAACCAGGTATGCCGTGTTAAGACAACGCGCCACTGCCTTAGCAAAAATTCGCCGGGCGCTAAACGAGTACGAGCGCCAGCTAAACAAGACACATAGCGACGAGGTGTGACAACATGACAGCATCTGTAGCGGCCACTGAATTGGCGAAACTGGGGAAATGTGAAGCGATGATCAAGAAAGTCGCCAGCCATCCTCGCCCTGCCCTGTCAAAGCGCCCACAATCGCCACAGGGGACAGATAGCACCCTTCGGGGTGAGTTCGCTCATTTCCGATATGAAGCGGCAGCCCTGCGTTTTATGAGCGGCACTGCGGGGGCTAAGCGTCGCATCTACCAGCTAGTGTTTTCAGCGACGGTAGCAGCGGGAGCATTGACAATGCTGGCGGC